>NZ_CDROCK010000033.1:0-82743 GCF_977020205.1 Pseudomonas sp. AIG
AACCCCTGCCTCGGTTACGATAAACCGCGGCCGCGTCGGGTCATCCGCCAGTTTCTGCCGTAAATGCCCCACCACAATCCGCAGATAATGGCTGTCCTCAGTGTGCGTCGGTCCCCAGATATCCTTGAGTAACTGCTGCTGGGTAATCACCCGCCCCGGATGCCGCGCCAGTTGCGCCAGCACCGCATACTCCTTGCGAGTCAGCGCGATTTCGACACCGTCGAGCAACACCCGCCGATAAGCCAGATCCACAGTCAACGGGCCAAAGCTCAGCGCCGCCTGCTGGGCCTCCCCCGCCGGCGCCTGACGCAACAAGGCGCGAACCCGCGCGAGAAATTCCTGTATGCCGAACGGCTTGGTCACGTAGTCATTGGCGCCGCCATCCAGCGCCTCGACCTTCTGCCCTTCGCTGGCGCGCACCGACAGCACCAGCACCGGCGCCGTGGCCCACTCGCGAAACTCGCGCAGCACTTGCTGGCCGTCCATGTCCGGCAAGCCGAGGTCGAGCACCAGCAAGTCCGGCTTGTTCAGCGCGGCCTGCGCCAACCCTTCCGCACCGGTGCCGGCCTCGAGCACTTTGTAGCCTTGGGAAGCGAGGCTGATGCGCAGGAACTTGCGGATCTGCGGTTCGTCGTCGATGACCAAAATGGTCGCGGTCTGGCTCATGAATTCACATCAACACAAAAGAGTGGCAAGAGAGTAGCGCAGTCGCCATCAGGCTTCATCGTCCATCCCCGGTTGCGTCTGCAACGGCAAGTGCAAGGTGATGCAAGTGCCGCGCCCGTCGATGCCGTCGGCGACACTGATGCGACCGCCGTGCGCACCGACCATGCCCTGACAGATCGCCAGGCCCAGGCCGGTGCCCTGGCCGCCGCGATCACCGCGGGCAGCGGTGTAGAACATGTCGAAAATCTTCGCCCGCTCGTCCTCGGGAATCCCCGGCCCCTCGTCGCTGACCGAGAAGAAAATCTCTTCATCATTCACTCCCGCGCTGAGTTGCAAACGACCGTGAACGGGTGAGAAACGCGCTGCGTTTTCCATCACGTTGACCAGCGCCTGTTCGATCAACGCGGCATGCACGAACAACAGCGGCAACTCGCTCGGCACATCGGTGCTGACCTGCAACGGCGCGAGCACCGCGCGCAGGCGATTGAGCGAACTGCCGACGATGTCGGCCGGCGACACCCAGTCGCGCGCCAGCTTCAGCGCACCGTGGCCGAGACGGGTCATGTCGAGCAGATTCTGAATGTAGCGATCGAGGCGTTCGGCTTCATCGCGGGTGCCTTCGAGCAGTTCACGACGATCCTCCAGCGGGATCGCTTCGCCGAGGGCCAACAGGCTGTCGATGCTGCCGCGCATGGCGGTCAGCGGCGTGCGCAAGTCGTGGGACACGGAGGCCAGCAAGGCACTGCGCAGTTGTTCGGTTTCACCGTGCAGACGCGCGGCTTCCAGATCATCGGCCAACTGCGCGCGCGCCAACGCTTGGGCGAGCGGTTGACTCAACGCGGTGAGCAAACGCCGACGCTGACCGCTCAAGGTCTGGCCTTCTTTGGCGCAGACACCGAGCAGCGCCAGCGGCCCGTCTTCGACTGACAGCGGCCACCACCACCAACGTCCGAACGGCAACGTGCCGGTGCCCATGCCCGCCGGTTGATCGTGTTGCCAGGCCCAATCGGCGGCGGCGCGCTCGGACTCGGTAAACTCCAGCGGCCCGCCGGTCTCGACCTTCCAGCCGCCCTGCCCGTCACGATTGAGCAGGCACAGTTGCAGATCGCTCCAGCCATTGAGGTGTTGCGCGGCGGCGCTGACGACGGCTTGGCGGTCGGTCGCGGCGGTGAGTTTGCGCGACAGGTCGAGCAGCTCGGTGGTTTCTTCCTGGGTGTCGCGCAAGGCTTGCAATTGTCGACGCTGACGCGCCGCCAGATTGCCGGTGAGCGCTGCCATCAGCAGGAAAAACAACAGGGTCAGCACGTCTTCTTCGCGCTGAATGCTGAAGGAAAAATTCGGTGGGATGAACAGAAAATCGTAGGTCAGAAACGACAGCGCCGCACAGGCCAGCGCCGGGCCGAGACTGCTGCGCACCGCGACCAGCAACACGGCCGCGAGGAACACCAGCGAGATATTCGGCAGTGGCAACACACTCGATACCGCCCACGCCAAAGCACTGGCCAACAGCGTGGCAACCAGCGCCAGCGCATAGTCGAACCACACCAGTGTCAGCGGGTTACGCGGGCGCGACTGCGGGTGTTCATGATCGTTGTCGAGGACGTTGATTTCCAGGCCATGGGCCTGACGCAACAGACGCGCGGCCAAGCCACCACCGAACAGTCGACGCCGCCAACTCGGCCGGGACTGGCCGACCAGCACCAGACTCGCACGACGCTCGGCGGCATGCTGGACCAAGGTTTTCGCGACTTCACCGGCGCGCAATAAAACCACTTCACCACCGAGGCGCTCCGCCAATTGCTGAGCGCTTTGCAGACGCAAGCGTGATTGCTCGTCGCGCACCGCACCGTTATCGACATGCACCAGACTCCACGGCAGATGCCGGCGCTGGGCAACGCGACTGGCATGCCGAACCAGGCGTTCGGCCTGCGCATCGCCATCGACGCCAACCAGCAATCGGCCACGCACCGCCGGGGCGGCCTGACCGAGTTGGCGATAGCCTTGGGCGAGATCATTGTCGACTTGCGCGGCGGCGGTTTGCATCGCCAGTTCGCGCAATGCGGTGAGGTTGGTCTGGGTGAAAAACGCATCGATCGCCGCGCGCGCCTGCTCCGGCACATAGACCTTGCCTTCGCGCAGACGCTCGAGCAATTCGCGTGGCGGCAGGTCGATCAGCAGCAGTTCGTAAGCCTCTTGCAGCACCCAGTCCGGCAGGGTTTCGCGCACCTGCACGCCGGTGATGCCGCGTACCTGATCGTTAAGACTTTCAAGGTGCTGGACGTTGACCGTGGTGAACACGTCGATGCCGGCGGCGAGCAGTTCCTGAATGTCTTGCCAGCGTTTATCGTGACGACTGCCGGGGGCGTTGCTGTGGGCCAGCTCATCGACCAGCACGAGCTTCGGTTTGGCCGCGAGAATGCCGTCGAGGTCCATTTCTTCGAGCATCACGCCACGGTATTCCGAGCGCACCAGCGGCTGTTGCGGCAAGCCGCCGAGCAACGCTTCGGTTTCGGCGCGACCGTGGGTTTCGACCACCCCGGCGAGGACTTTCACGCCCTGACGCAATTGCGTGTGGGCGGCCTGAAGCATGGCGTAGGTCTTGCCGACACCGGGGGCGGCGCCGAGGAAAACCTTGAGGCGGCCACGGCCGTCACGGGGCAGGTCTGCTAACAGCGCGTCGGCGCGGCCGGAGTCGCTCATGCTTGATGCTCTCTCTTCCTGATGTTTATGCGGTGTCTATGATGGCCCCTTCGCGAGCAAGCTCGCTCCCACATTTGGAACGCGTCCTCCTGTGGGAGCGAGCTTGCTCGCGAATGGCCGCGCCGCCGATCTACAATTTTTCCAGTGCCATGTTCAGCGCCAGCACATTCACCACTGGCGGTCCCACCAGCGGCTGTTCGATGTGCGCATCGAGCAGTTGCTGCAAGGTCGACACCGGCAGGTTTCGCGCTGCCGCGACTCGCGCCAGTTGATAGGCAATTGCCGCCGGTGGCAAGTGTGGATCGAGGCCGCTGCCGGAGGTGGTCAGCAGGGCCAATGGCACTGGGCCTTGGCCGGGAACCTGGAGTTTGTTGGCGTCGTCGATCACGCGGGTTGCCAGTGCCGGATTGCTCGGGGCCAGGTTGCTCGCGCTGCTGGAAACGGTCGCAAACGCACCGGCGGAGGGCCGTGGATGGAACCACGTATCGCCGACAAAATCCTGGGCGATCAGCGACGAGCCACGGACTTTGCCGTCGGCATCGTGGACCAGACTGCCATTGGCCTGCTCGGGGAATGCGACCTGCGCGATACCGGTCACTACCAGGGGATAGGCGACGCCGGTGACCAGGGTCATCAGCACCAGCAGGCTCAGGGCGGGACGTATCATTGTGGACATTTCATAATCCTCGAATTCGTTGGGCAAACTTGGGTGGGGTGTCAGGGAGATCTTTTCCCCCTCACCCCAGCCCTCTCCCCCAAGGGGGCGAGGGGGAAAGGGAGCCGATTTGTGTGCTTTTCAGAACTTGCGTTCGGCTCGGTATTTCAAGTCGGTGTAGCTCACGCAACCACCTCAATCAGTCCCCTCGCTATAAGTGCGCGAGGGGAAAGGGAGCTGATTTCTGCGCACTTCAGAACCTGAGTTCGGCTCGGTATCTCAAGTCGGTGTAGCTCTCCCAATCACTTCGGTCAGTCCCCTCTCCCTCTGGGAGAGGGTTAGGGTGAGGGGCTGCGATGTCAGCCTCACACCAGATGCAGCGCCGTGAGCAGCATGTCGATCGCCTTGATCCCTACAAACGGCACCAGAATCCCGCCCAATCCATAGATCAACAGATTGCGACGCAGCAACGCCGCCGCACTCGCCGCCTGCACGCGAACCCCGCGCAACGCCAGCGGAATCAGCACAACGATGATCAAGGCGTTGAAGACGATGGCCGAGAGGATCGCGCTCTGCGGACTGGTCAACTGCATGATGTTCAGCACGCCCAGTTGCGGGTAAATAGAAGCGAACAGCGCCGGCAGAATCGCGAAGTATTTGGCCACGTCGTTGGCGATGGAAAACGTCGTCAACGCACCACGGGTCACCAGCAATTCCTTGCCGATCTGCACCACGTCGAGCAGCTTGGTGGGGTCGCTGTCGAGGTCAACCATGTTCGCCGCTTCGCGCGCCGCTTGTGTGCCGTCGTTCATCGCCATGCCGACGTCAGCCTGAGCCAGCGCCGGGGCATCGTTGGCACCATCACCGCACATCGCGACCAAACGACCGTCGTTCTGCTCATGACGAATCCGTGCGAGTTTTTTCTCCGGGGTGGCTTCGGCTAGGACGTCATCAACGCCTGCTTCAGCAGCGATGGCGGCAGCGGTCAGCGGGTTGTCGCCGGTGACCATTACGGTGCGAATGCCGAGTTTGCGCAGTTCGGCGAAACGCTCGCGAATGCCCGGTTTGACCACGTCCTTGAGGTGAATCGCGCCGAGCAGTTTGCCATCGGCACAGACCAGCAATGGCGTGCCGCCGCTTTGGGCGATCTTGTCGATTTCCCGCGACAGGGCTGGGGCCAGATCCGAGCGTTTTTGCCCGAGGAAACTCAACAGCGAATCCACTGCACCTTTGCGGTAGACACGGCCCTGATAGTCGACACCGGACAAACGGGTTTCAGCGCTGAACGGCACGGCGGTCAGGGTTTCCAGCGCCGGCTCAGGCTGCGGATTCAAACCGCGCAAGTACTCAACGATGGATTTACCTTCAGCGGTTTCATCGGCCAGCGAGGCAAACAACGCACCTTCAGCCAGCTCGCGACCATTCACACCCGGCGCGGCATACACCGCGCTGCAACGACGGTTGCCGAAAGTGATGGTGCCGGTCTTGTCGAGCAACAGCACATGCACGTCACCCGCCGCTTCCACGGCGCGACCGGATTTGGCGATCACGTTCAGACGCACCAGACGATCCATGCCGGCAATACCAATCGCCGACAGCAGACCACCAATGGTGGTCGGAATCAGCGTAACCAGCAGTGCCACGAGGAACACCAGCGGCAGGCTGCCATTGGCGAAATGGGCGAACGGTTGCAGGGTCACCACCACCAGCAAAAAGATCAGGGTCAGGCCGATCAGCAGGATATCCAGCGCCACTTCGTTCGGGGTTTTCTGGCGGTTGGCGCCTTCGACCAACGCGATCATTCGGTCGAGGGTCGATTCACCGGGATTGACGGTGATCTTCACCAGCAACCAGTCGGACACCAGTCGCGTGTTGCCGGTGACGGCCGAGCGGTCGCCGCCGGATTCGCGAATCACTGGCGCCGATTCACCGGTGATCGCCGCTTCGTTGACTGCCGCGATACCTTCGATGACTTCGCCGTCACCGGGGATCATCTCCCCGGCTTCGACGCGCACCACGTCGCCTTTGCGCAGGCTCGCCGCGGGCACGACCTGAAAGCTGCCATTGGCCTGTTTGCGCCGTGCGCTGAGGCCTTCGCTGCCAGCCTTGAGGCTGTCGGCGCGGGCCTTGCCACGACCTTCGGCCAAGGCTTCGGCGAAGTTGGCGAACAGCACGGTGAACCACAGCCACAGGGCGATTTGTGCGGCAACAAACGTCGGCACATCGGCGTCGGGAATGAAGCACAGCACGGTGGTGAAAATCGCCGTCAGCTCAACCACCAGCATCACTGGCGAACGCTTCAGCTGCCGAGGGTCTAGCTTGACGAAAGCTTGCAGCAGCGCCGGCCGCCATAGGGCCGAGATCGCGGTTTTCGCTTGTTCCGGCGCCTTGACGGCGGCGGGTTTGATTGCGGGCATATTCATCGATAAGTCCTCAGAAACCCATGCTCAGATGTTCGGCGATAGGGCCGAGCGCCAGAGTCGGCAGGAAGGTCAGGCCGCCCACCAGCAAAATGGTCACGGTCAACAGCGTCACGAACAGCGGGCCGTGGGTCGGGAAACTGTTCTGGCCGATCGGCGCGGTTTTCTTCATCGCCAGACTGCCGGCCAAGGCCAGTACCGGAAGGATGTAACCGAAGCGACCGATCAACATGCCCAGGCCCAGCATCAGGTTGTGGAACGGCGTGTTCGCGCTCAGACCACCGAACGCCGAGCCGTTGTTGGCACTCGCCGAGGTGTACGCGTAAAGCAACTGGCTGAAACCGTGCGGGCCGGGGTTGCTGATGGTCGCCGCCGCACTGGGAACTGCGGCTGCAATTGCACCGAGCACCAGCACGCCAACCGGCATCACCAACAGGGTCACGACCAGCAGTTGCACCTCACGCGCTTGGAGTTTCTTGCCGAGGTATTCCGGCGTACGCCCGATCATCAGACCGGCGAGGAACACTGCGATCAGCACGTTGAGCAACATGCCGTAGAGCCCGGCACCGACGCCGCCGAAGATCACTTCGCCGACCATCATGTTGACCAGCGCGACCATGCCGCTGAGCGGATTAAGGCTGTCGTGCATGGCGTTGACCGAACCGTTCGAAGCCGCCGTCGTCGTCACCGACCACAGCACGGTGGCGGTGGTGCCGAAGCGCGCTTCTTTACCTTCCAGCGGTGCGGTCTGTTCAACCGCAGCGTTGTTCAGCGTCGGGTTCGGCTGATATTCAGCCCACAGCGAGGTCGCGCCGCCGATCAGGAACAGCGCGAGCATGCAGGCGATGATCGCGCGGCTCTGACGCAGGTCTTTGACGTAGTGGCCGAAAGTGAACACCAGCGCCACCGGGATCAGAATGATCGAAGCGACTTCAAACAAGTTGCTCCACGCGGTCGGGTTCTCGAACGGATGCGCCGAGTTGACGCCGAAGAAGCCGCCACCGTTGGTGCCCAGTTGCTTGATCGCAATCTGACTGGCGGCCGGACCGAGCGGGATCACTTGATCGACGCCCTGCATCGTCACCGCGTTCACATATTGCGCGAAGGTTTGCGGCACGCCCTGCCAGACCAGATACAGCGCCAACAACAGGCACAGCGGCAGCAGGCCGTAGAGGGTGGCGCGGGTCATGTCGACCCAGAAGTTGCCGAGGGTTTTCGTCGACTTGCGGCCGATGCCACGGCACAGCGCAACCAGCACCGCGAGGCCGGTGGCGGCGCTGACGAAGTTCTGCACGGTGAGGCCGACCATCTGGCTCAGGTAGCTGAGGGTCGCTTCACCGCTGTAGGACTGCCAGTTGGTGTTGGTCATGAAACTGACCGCGGTGTTGAACGCCTGGGTCCATTCCTGGCCCGGCAGATTCTGAGGATTCAGTGGCAAGTGATCCTGGAACAGCAGGATCGCGAACAGCAGCAGGAACCCGGCGAGGTTGAAGGCCAGCAGCGCCAGCGTGTACTTCTGCCAGCTCTGTTCCGCCTGCGGATCGACCCCGGCGATGCGATAGCAACCGCGTTCGACCGGGCCGAGAACCGGCGTCAGCCAGGTGCGCTGACCTTCCATCACCTTGTAGTAGAAGCGCCCGAGGAACGGCGCCGGCAGCAAGACCAGCGCAAAAAACGCGAGGATCAGCCAATAGTCATAACTGTGCATAGCCGCTCCTAGTTCCGATCCGCGCGCAACAGCGCAACCAACAGATAAATGAACAGCCCCACTGCCAATAGCAGTGACACCCCGTCCAGAACGCTCATGGAAGATCTCCGTGTTACGGCGTATTGCCGCGTGTGCAGGCATTGTCGGAAAGGAGGCTGTAAAGGAACGAGAGCGAGGGTGTTGGCTGTGCATAAAGAAAGCGTAAAGAGTGGGTTTATGCGGGCGTTACAGCAGGTTTTTGCGCCGTCAGGCCGGGCCTCTTCGCGAGCAAGCTCGCTCCCACATTTTGAAATGCATTCCCCCTGTGGGAGCGAGCCTGCTCGCGAAGACGGCATAACCGCCAACATCGCACCCAACTGGCGCACAAAAAACACCCATCCAGCGGCGAACATCCCCGATACGACAGCTTTCAACTCATTACGACTTGTTTCAGCGCACTGGCACGCCCACTGCAAACGCCCTCCCCCGAGCTTTCCAAACCGTTCAGGGAGCAACCGCATGAACACACAACTCAAACCCACACTGGGCACCTTGCACCTGTGGGGCATCGCCGTCGGGCTGGTGATTTCCGGGGAATATTTCGGCTGGAGCTACGGCTGGGGTGTGGCCGGAACACTAGGATTTCTGGTGACTTCATTCATGGTCGCGACGATGTACACCTGCTTTATCTTCAGTTTCACCGAACTGACCACTGCTATTCCCCATGCGGGTGGGCCGTTTGCCTACAGCCGACGCGCCTTCGGTGAAAAAGGTGGATTGATCGCAGGCCTGGCAACGCTGATCGAATTCGTCTTCGCGCCACCGGCCATTGCCCTGGCCATCGGCGCTTACCTGAATGTGCAGTTTCCGGCGCTTGATCCGAAACACGCAGCAGTCGGCGCCTATATCGTCTTTATGGGTTTGAACATTCTGGGCGTGAAGCTTGCGGCGACTTTCGAATTGATCGTCTGCGTACTGGCCGTCGCCGAATTGCTGGTGTTCATGGGTGTGGTCGCGCCGGCGTTCAGCTTCAGCAACTTCGCCCTCAATGGCTGGGCGGGGTCGGATGTATTTGGCGCGCCGGCAATTGCCGGGATGTTCGCAGCTATTCCGTTTGCGATCTGGTTCTTCCTCGCCATCGAAGGCGCGGCAATGGCCGCCGAAGAAGCCAAGGATCCGAAGCGCACGATTCCCAAGGCCTACATCAGCGGCATTCTGACCTTAGTGTTGCTGGCGATGGGCGTGATGTTCTTTGCCGGTGGCGTCGGCGACTGGCGCACTCTGGCCAATATCAACGACCCGCTGCCGCAAGCGATGAAAACCGTGGTTGGCGACAACTCCGGCTGGCTGCACATGCTGGTGTGGATCGGCCTGTTCGGTCTGGTTGCGAGTTTCCATGGGATCATCCTCGGCTACTCGCGTCAGTTCTTCGCTCTGGCCCGCGCCGGTTACCTGCCGGCGTCACTGGCGAAACTGTCGCGCTTCCAGACGCCGCACCGCGCCATTATTGTCGGCGGCATCATCGGCATCGCCGCGATTTACAGCGACGGCCTGATCAACCTCGGTGGCATGACCCTGACCGCCGCGATGATCACCATGGCCGTATTCGGCGCCATCGTGATGTACATCATGAGCATGCTCAGCCTGTTCAAACTGCGTAAATCGGAACCGAATCTGGAACGCACTTTCCGCGCGCCGTGCTATCCATTGATTCCAATCATTGCTTTGGTGCTGGCGGTGGTGTGTCTGGTGGCGATGGCGTGGTTCAACACGCTGATCGGGTTGATCTTCCTCGGTTTCATGGCGGTCGGTTTCGGCTACTTCCTGCTGACCGGGCAACTGCGTGCCAACGCACCGGCCGATGCGATGCTGACGGGCCTGTAGTACGGAGCAGCCGCACTTTGAGCTCCCGGTTCTCCAACTGCCGGGAGCACTCTGAATCAGCCAATTCCTGGAAATTGTGCTGATTTTTCAGAATTCGGCCACCCTAGCTCCTAGCGACGTACGCATACAGCAACACCGCTAATGTGCTCGCGACTAACGTCCCCTCCTTGAAATATGACCTCCCCGGTGAGACCACGCCCCCTACGAGAGAGCCGCGTTACTTAACATTTCCTGCGCCGCTACCGTTGAGCAAGCCCGGTAATATTCCCTTCTCTTTGATACACTCGGTCTCCGAAGATAACTACCCAGACACATCAATGTCCTATCAAATTTTTGAATATTAACTGATCAAGCAGAAGCCACATGCCCTCGATGCTCTCTCCTGAAATTTCAGTCGTCATTCCAGTTTATCAGGCAGCCGCGCTTGTAGATGAGCTACTCAAACAACTCACTATCGAGCTGAAATTGATCACGGATCGATATGAAATCATATTGGTTGAAGACCGAAGCCCTGATGACAGCTGGGCGGAAATCCAAAAAGCACAAAAGTTATACCCTCACGTCAAGGCAGTAAGACTAAGTCGTAACTTCGGCCAGCATCATGCAATTTCTGCCGGGCTGTCCCTCGCCAGAGGCGAGTGGACGGTTGTTATGGATTGTGACCTTCAAGATCAACCCAGCGAAATTTCAAAACTTTATCAAAAGGCCAAAAGCGGATTCGATATTGTTCTTGCGAGGCGAGCTTTACGTCAGGATAGCTGGATAAAAAGGTGCTCCTCAAGATTATTTTATGGTGCTCTGGGTTATTTGACCGGAGTTGAGCAAGATGCATCCGTGGCAAACTTCGGCATTTACAATCGAAAAGTAATTTCCGCCATCAACAAAATGTCAGAATCGATTCGATATTTTCCGACGATGGTTCGCTGGGTAGGTTTCAAGTCAACAAAACTTGATGTCACCCACGCCGCCCGCCCTGAGGGGAAGACCTCATACAACTTAAAAAAACTGCTGAATCTTTCACTGGATATATGCTTGGCCAACTCTGAGAAGCCCATCAGACTAACGATAAAACTTGGACTCTTGGTGGCCTTTACTGGTTTTATATACGCAGCTTTCATTGCCGCCCGAGCAATACTGGGAGAAATTCCGATTCTTGGCTATGCAAGTATATTGGTTTCAATATGGGTTCTGAGTGGTCTGATGATTTGCATTATGGGCGTCATCGGACTCTACGTCGGAAAGTCTTTCGAAGGAATAAAAAAACGCCCCCTTTACCTAATCGACGAAGTAGAAACCAATGATCCAGAACATTAAGTTCGGACTCTACTTGATGACAGCAAAAGGGCTCGCAGCATTGCAGGCTTTTGCATCTGAGACAAGTAGCAATCAAATTGAGTATATTGTTGCAGCTAGAGACGCTAATACATCCAATGATTATTACGACGAAATTATTGAGTTAGCAGCACAAATTCAAGTACCGGTTTTTGAACGTTCGCAATCCCTACCGCCCGCAACGCATCTGATTGCGGTGTCCTGGAGATGGCTGATCTCCGCCGGAGATGATCAGCAGCTCATCGTATTCCACGACTCTCTTCTGCCTCGATACCGAGGTTTTTCCCCGCTGCCCAGCGCACTCATTAATGGTGAAAGAGACATCGGCGTGACGGCACTTTTTGCGTCGGAAGAATATGATCGTGGCCCCGTCATCGCTCAACAATCGATCGAGATTGAATATCCCGTTAAAGTAGCTGAAGCCATCGAGCTTTTGCTTCCGTGTTACAGAAAACTTGTCACAAAAATAGCCAAATCTGTCACAACGGGGAATATAACAGGCATTGAACAAAACGAAGTAGATGCAAGTTACAGTCTCTGGCGCGATGAAAGGGATTATTTTATAGAATGGACGTGGGACGCCAATCGCATAAAGCGCTTTGTCGACGCCGTCGGTTACCCCTACAAAGGAGCTGCTACAACCATCGATGGAGAGGTCTTTCGTGTTCTTGATTGCACTGTATTACCTGATGTAAAAATCGAAAACCGAGCGCTTGGTAAAGTTATATTCATACACGGAGAAAGCCCTGTGGTAGTCTGTGGTAATGGCCTGATAAAAATACTGAAGATGATTAAAGATCCTTGTTCAACAAACGCATTGCCATTACAAAAATTTCGCACTCGATTTGTTTGACCGTACTGAACACGGAAATACATAACCCAATGAACCCCCAGCTGTTAACAAAACTGAAACAATTGATCACTTACATCACCATAGGAACAATTAGCAACATTGCTGGCTACATTACGTATTTATTATTGACGAAGCTTGGCCTCCCCTCAAAAATTGCAATGACAATACTGTACGCCTCAGTCACTGCAATTGGCTTTTATGGCAACCAAAAATTAACTTTCAAGTATGACGGCAACATGCTGGGGGCTGGGGCGCGTTATTTAATTGTTTATGTATTTGGTTATTCTATAAACCTTATAATCCTGGTGGTTTTTTCCGACCACCTTGGATATAATCACCAAATAGTCCAGGCAGCAGCAATTATCGTCGTTGCTATATATTTATTCATGACTTTGAAATTGTTCGTATTCCGGAGAGCTACATAAATGGTAGATACCCGTTCACCATTCCCTCCGTCCTATTTTGCGCAACTAGCCGAAATAGAATCATCCAATTGGTGGTTTCGCTCAAGGAACCGTTTATTGCTTTGGATTCTCCACCGTAAAATCGGAAAATTTGAGAACTTTCTCGAAGTAGGCTGCGGCACGGGTTTCGTTCTTGAGTGCATCGCCAAATCTTTTCCGTATGTTGAAATATCGGGCGCAGAATACTACGAGGAAGGCCTGGAGTTCGCCAAAACGAGAATACCTTCGGCGAATTTCAAGAAGCTCGACATTACCAAAATGTCCGACCGGGAATCCTATGACGTCATTGGTGCTTTCGACGTCATTGAGCATATTGAAGAAGACCAAAAATCCCTGATAAATCTCGCGCACGCATTAAAGCCAACAGGAAAACTCATTATCTCTGTGCCACAGCATCAATGGCTCTGGTCGGCCACAGATGAAGCTTCCTGCCATGTAAGAAGATACTCGAGCAAGGAACTTTCAGCCAAGCTACAGGCAGCCGGTTTGAAAATAGATTACCAATCGTCATTCATCAGTCTGCTGCTTCCATTGATGGTTGTTTCTCGGAAACGCTCCAGCAATGTTAAGGTGGACCCGATGGAGGAGCTTAAAATGTCGAAAGCATTGAATTTGGCACTGGAGACGATAATGTCGCTTGAACTCTTCCTGCTAAGAGTTGGCGTAAGATTCCCTTTCGGCGGATCATTGTTAATAGTTGCAAGCAAACATTAATATATAATCTCCCACCACCAAACGTGTGGAAAAATGATGAATAATGAAATAATTCACTTCAACCGCCCACACATGACGGGAAAAGAGCTCTACTATATTGCAGAGGCAAAGTTTGGTAACAAACTGGCGGGCGATGGAACATTTACCAAGCGTTGCCACACTTGGCTTGAAACACAAACAACGTGCTTCAAGGCATTACTTACCCATTCGTGTACAGCCGCACTCGAAATGACAGCCCTGCTGTTAAACATCGAACCCGGCGACGAAATTATATTGCCATCATATACATTCGTCTCAACCGCCAATGCATTTGTTCTGCGCGGAGCCATCCCTGTTTTTGTCGATATCCGTGAAGACACACTTAATATTGATGAAAGACTTATCGAAAGCGCCATTACTGTTAAAACCAAAGCTATTGTAGTTGTCCACTACGCAGGCGTTTCGTGCGAAATGGATTCCATAATGTCGATTGCAAAACGATACAACTTAAGAGTTATAGAAGATGCAGCCCAAGGCGTAATGTCCAAATACAAGGGACGAGCCTTGGGAAGTATCGGCGATCTTGGAGCATTCAGTTTTCACGAAACAAAGAACGTAATCTCAGGCGAGGGCGGAGCCATACTGGTTAACGATCCTCAACTAGCACTGAGGGCAGAAATTATTCGCGAGAAAGGTACGGATCGAAGTCGTTTCTTCAGAGGTGAATTAGATAAGTATACCTGGCAGGAGGTTGGTTCATCCTATCTTCCCGGAGAACTGATAGCGGCATTCCTGTGGGCACAACTAGAAGAAGCACAGTCTATTACCGACCAGAGAATTTCCAGCTGGAACTATTATAACAAAACGCTCGAAGGACTGGAAAAACAAGGGGCTCTTCGCCGCCCGGTTATTCCTGTTCATTGTGAGCATAATGCGCATATGTATTACATATTGCTTCCAGAAGGAATGGACAGACAACAAGTGTTGACTGATCTAAAAAAAGACAATGTCTTGTCTGTTTTTCATTATGTCCCTCTCCATTCTTCGCCTGCCGGCCAACGATACGGCAGGGTTCATGACTCGATGAATGTGACTGACAGACAGTCCGAGCGACTGCTCCGCCTTCCGCTTTGGGTCGGGTTGACCAGAGAGCAACAAGACAGAGTTGTAGAAGCCCTTTATCGTTCAATAGGCTAATACAGGATCGGCGATCAAAGCACGCACGTGATCATTTCTTCACCACTGCACCCCCCGGTGCAATGGTGAAGCGACTTTAACATTGCCTCAAACGCGACACTTCCAACTATTTACATCGTGATCAGTGTATAACCCGATCATCAACGATAATTCAAACCACCTCCCTTTTAGGGAAAAATCGATTGACCAACCTCACAAATAAAACCATTAGGACCAAAATCCAAAAAACCTTTGTCAGCAAATAATATCTGTTTTCTGTGTGCAGCATATAAGCAGTCAACAATGTAGACGCCGTCGTCATGAACACCACAACTGTTATCCATTTGTTTTTTAGCCAAAACGAGGCAAATGTCAGCAGCACAAAAACAAAGAGCAAAATTTGCATGCAAAGCAGTTTACCAGACTCAACGACCATCGTTACAGGTGTCACTTCAAATGGAGCCCGCCCCATATATACGGCCCAATAAAACTTGGAAAACCCTTCATAAAGCTTCAGCGCAGTAAACTGGAGAGCGGAAAGTTCAACTTGCAACTTCGAAACATAAGAACTCTTAAACGGTTCCGTATACGCAATTAACTCAACAAATGGCTGAGCATTGGTGGGTATGTACACCTCCATTGCCCGGGGATCATAGAACCAGAAAATTCCAGACTTACTATAAACAAGCGCCACTTGCAGCAAGCATACCGAGACACCACACAAGTAAAATGCCAAGTACTTGAATCGGCTTTGAAATTGCGCCTTGAAATCAAAGCAAAACCAGAACATCACTAGAAAAAATATTGACACAACATAATTCGGCTTCATCAGAACGGACATCGCTGCCATCAACCCGGCCGCTATGAGTGCCTTGGCGCTTCTCCTGTTTTTTTCGCTGGATAAAACTGCCAACGACCCAGTAAAGCAAGCAAAGCTCTGAATGTCCGACAACCGCACAGGAATATAGGCAACACAAAACACCAGTGTCGTGATGACTATGACGCCCCCCCCAAAGTAGTCAACCCAGCGCCTTTGCCCTAAGCGCGAGTCACTCAAGTTATAAAACATTATCAGCAGCGAACCAACCAACAACATCAGGCATGCCAAATTCAAAAAAACCGTAATATAATTCTGATCAATCAAATCGCCTGTCATCATGAACGGGATTGCTTGATAAACTGAGATACCTATTGGCCGAATCGGATCATAACAAGTTGAGCCTATATCTCCACGCCCCAATATATAGTCGGCGCAGGAAATCCCTAAAGCCGTATACTGATCAGCATCACCAAGCACCGGGAAGTCCATCTTTTTCCTTATTTGTAGATTGAAATATCCCTTGCACTATATCGTGTTTGATTTTTTTTCACACTCACCTCTCCGACCGATATCAAGCAGTAAATGCACCACCTATCGACTACAATTTCATGGCCCTGGCGTAAAAAAGCGTCTATGCCCACGACCTGAATCCTGGCACCAGCCGTTCAGGTCAGGGTAATTATCGGCGCTTATAGTCCCTGCCCCCCTCAACCAAAACTCTGGAGTTCACAGCAAACCAGAGAATCAGGCATAGAATGGAACCACTGGAGATCCCAGCTGCTCGAAAGCAGCGTGTATGTCGAGCGACGAAACTCTCGTTCGCCGACTTGTCTTGAAGGAGAGCCGTTATGCCCTGGTATGCCTGGTTGATTCTGGTGGTTGCAATCGGCTCGATCGTCGGCGGATTAATGATGCTGCGCGATACCGCCAACAAGGTCGATCTGACCGATGAAGAACGCCGACGCGTTGCCCAACGCAATGCCGAAGCGGACGCCAAAGACGCGCAAGACCGTTGAACACAACCCCGCCTGATCGGCGGGGTTTGTGTTTTTTATAGCCATTGGAGCTATCTGCACGCTTTTAAGAAGTAGATGTACAGTCACCATTTAATTTTCCGTGGTTAAGATGGGGACATTGTTGCGGAGAGTTCCAGATGCGTTACTCGCAGGATCATAAAGCCCAAACCCATCAGCGCATTATCAAGGAGGCTTCGGCACGCTTTCGCAAGGACGGCATCG
Organism: Pseudomonas sp. AIG; assembly: GCF_977020205.1. NCBI lineage: Bacteria > Pseudomonadati > Pseudomonadota > Gammaproteobacteria > Pseudomonadales > Pseudomonadaceae > Pseudomonas > Pseudomonas sp. AIG. The sequence continues at coordinate 16,589 of NZ_CDROCK010000033.1, forward strand.
GCGCTACAGGTCTGCAACCCTTGATGAAAGCGCTGGGGCTGACCCATGGCGGTTTTTATTCGCATTTCAAGTCCAAGGACGAATTGGTGGAGAAGGCCTTGCAGGAGGCCGGCAACCAGGTTGACGGGTTATGTGCCGAGATTTTTTCGCAGGATAATCCGCTTGATGCCTTTATCGAGACGTACCTGTCCGAATGGCATCAAACGTCGCCCCATGAAGGCTGCCCGTTGCTGACCATTTCTTCGGAGCTGGGCCTGCGCGGCCAACCGAGTCCCACCAGTGACGTGGTCCTCAACGCACGGCTGGAACAGATCGAAAACAGCCTCGAAGGCGAAAACAGCGCTGACCGCGCCATCGTCATCATGTCGACACTGGTCGGTGCGCTGCTGCTGTCACGCAGCGTCGCGGATGCCGAGTTTGCGCAACGCATCCTCGATGTCACCCGCGACCACCTCAAGAATCGCGACTAAACCTGCCAGCGCTTGAATAATACGCTGGCATTGACCCCGCCGAAGCCAAAACCGTTGGACAGTGCATATTCGATCGGAATTGACCGCGCCTCGCCATGGACGATATCCACACCGGCACTCGCCGGATCCGGATTGTCGAAGTTGAGCGTCGGAGGCACCACCTGGTCCCGAATCGCCAATAGCGTGAAAATCGCTTCAAGCCCACCGGCAGCGCCGAGCAGATGACCTGTGGCCGATTTTGTCGACGTCACCGCGATTTTATTCTCTTCGCCGAAAACACTTTTGATCGCCGCCAACTCCCCCAGATCCCCGACCGGGGTCGACGTGGCATGGGCGTTGAGGTGCTGCACCTGATCCGGCTTGATACCCGCCTGTGCCAGTGCCAGCGTCATCGCCCGCCGCGCACCGCTGCCGTCTTCAGGCCCGGCCGTGAGGTGGTAGGCGTCGGCGCTGGTCCCATAACCGACCAGCTCAGCCAAAGGCTTCGCGCCACGCGCCAAGGCATGTTCCAGGGATTCGATCACCAGCAGCCCCGCGCCCTCGCCCATCACGAAGCCGTCGCGACCGCTGTCGAAAGGACGCGAGGCCCGCTCGGGGGTGTCGTTGTAACCGCTCGACAATGCTCGAGCTGCCGCAAAACCGGCCAGACTGACGCGGTCGATACAAGCTTCCGCGCCGCCGCACACGGCAATATCTGCTTCACCGGCGCGGATCAATCGCGCCGCATCGCCGATTGCTTGAACACCTGCAGCGCACGCCGTCACAGGTGCGCCCAAAGGTCCCTTGAAGCCGTGTTGAATGGACACGTGCCCTGCTGCGAGATTGACTAGAAAGGAAGGAATGGTGAACGGCGACAGGCGCCGAGGGCCGCGGCTATCCGTTGTGCGTACGGCGTCGGCGATTGCACCGAAACCACCGACACCGGAACCGATGATCGTTGCGGTACGCTCCTGGCTTTTGTTTTCGGAAGGATGCCAGCCAGCTTGTTCCAGCGCCTGCCGCGCAGCCTCCATGGCGAACAGAATGAAGCGGTCCATCTTCTTCTGCTCCTTGGGCGGCGTGGCGCGATCCGGATCAAATCCTGCTTCAGCATCTTCTTCCAGCGTCGGCACTGCGCCACCGACTCGCGTGGGTAAATCAGCGACCGTTGCCTCAGGCAAGTTACGCAAACCAGACCGCCCGGCCAGCAAACGCTGCCATACGACTTCAAGATCGCTGCCCAAGGGTGAAACCAGGCCCATGCCCGTGACGACTATTCGACGCGAATCCATACCGTGGTGACCTCTGATCAATTCAATTGCCGGACTTGTAGCGTTGGGCTGCGGAACTGCGGGAAAGGTTCGGCGCCATGACATGGCGAGCCGCAACAAAGGCGTGCCATTCGCCCGAGTCAGGCAGCGAAGGAATGGTGATCAATTCGCCCTGATCCAGACCGGCCAGCGCCGCATCGACCATCTCGCCCGCGTCCATGACCATTTCTGCCGGAATGCCACTGACGTCAATACCGGAGCGCTCCCAGATTTCGGTGCGGGTTACACCAGGCAGCACGGCCTGGATCTGTACGCCGGTGCCTTCGAGTTCGGTATTCAATGATTGGGTCAGGCTCAGCACATAGGCCTTGCTAGCGCTGTAGGTGGCGTTGAAGCGCTCCGGAAACAACGCCACTACCGAGGCGATATTGATGATCGTGCCGCGACCAGCCTTGGCGAAACTGGCGGCGGCCGCCGATGCCAGGCGCGTGACGGCGGTGATGTTCAAATGGATCAGTCGCTCCAACTGGTCCATATCGGCGTTGGCCAGCAATCCGTCCGCCGCCACACCGGCGTTATTGACCAGCAAGCTGATGCTGGAATCGCTGCGCAGGCGTTGTTCGAGTTTGAGCACGTCATCCTTCTGCGTGAGATCGGCCTTGAGCACTTCAACCTGAACGCCATGGGTATCACGCAACTGGCTCGCAGCACCCTCCATACGGTCCTTGTCACGGGCAACCAGCAGCAGATCAAAACCACGCGCCGCAAGGCGCTGCGCGTAAATCGCACCAATACCGGACGATGCGCCGGTCACCAGAGCAGTACCTTGGGATTGTGCGGAATTCATGTGAGTGCTCCTGGAATGCTTGATGAAAGAAGTTACCGATGAGGCCCGTTGGCTCGACGCACCGGCAAATTATTATAGGCATAATCCAAACACAATATGATAGCCGTAATTTTAAATCGTCCGACGGGTGTCCTCTCCATCACTGCCGGCTATGCGCTGCGCAAGTAAAAAAGGCCGGTCAATGACCGGCCCCTTGGCGTTGAACACTCAGCTTAGTTGACTTCCAGCTTGTCGCGATTGCGATCCAGGATCGCCTTGCCAATCCCCTTCACTTCCAGCAACTCATCCACCGATGAAAACGGCCCGTTTGTTTCACGATACGCAACAATCGCTTTCGCCTTGGCCTCACCGACTCCAGCCAGTTCCTTTTGCAGCGTCGCCGCGTCGGCATCGTTGAGATCGACCTTTGCACTTTGGGAAGCTGCCGCTGTGTCCACCACCAACGGCGCTTTGGGCGACTCCGCCGGCCCAACAGGTGCAGCAATAGCGGCGATCGAGGCGCTGGTGAGGAAAGCAAAGATCAGAGAATAGAAGTAACCGGTACGCATTAGTGACGCTCCATCATCGTTTGAGAAAGCAGCTTTTCCGAAGCTGCTCTCCAAACGTAGGTCATGCTGGGTGTATGTCAAAAATGTGAGCGTTACAGAATGTGAAACAATCAGGGTTCGAGACGGCGTTGCTGATAGATCCAGTCGACAATTTCGCCATCGGGGGTGTAGCCGGAGACGGTGTCTCGCAGCAACTGGCGAACGCGCGAATAATCATCTTCCTCGACGGCAGCCAGCAAATCCGCCAAACGAAGCTTGAGCAAGTCCCATGGCAAATGATCTTCGCTGGCACTCATGATCATCGGGTGTTCAGTCGCCAATACGTTATCGCCAATCAACAACTCTTCATAAAGCTTCTCGCCGGGGCGTAACCCCGTGAACTCGATCGAAATGTCGCCTTGCAGATTTTTTTCCGAACGCACGCTCAAACCGGACAAATGAATCATCTTCTTCGCCAGTTCGACAATTCTTACCGGTTCCCCCATATCGAGTACGAACACATCGCCGCCCTGCCCCATGGAACCGGCCTGAATCACTAGTTGAGCGGCTTCAGGGATAGTCATGAAGTAACGGGTAATCTTCGGATGGGTAACCGTCAGTGGCCCACCGGATTTGATCTGACTGTGGAATAGCGGAATGACCGAACCAGAAGAGCCCAGCACATTCCCGAAGCGAACCATCGTGAAGCGAGTCTTGTTGACTCGGGATACGTTGGATTTGTCACCGAATAGAACGGGGGCGATTTCTCGACTCAAGGCCTGAAGCGTCAGTTCGGCAAGTCGCTTGGTACTGCCCATTACGTTAGTGGGGCGAACAGCCTTGTCTGTGGAAATCAATACGAAGTTGGACACCCCCGATTGCAAGGCAGCCTGGGCAGTATTAAGCGTCCCGATGACGTTGTTGAGTACCCCTTCTGCAATGTTGTGTTCAACCATGGGCACGTGTTTATACGCGGCAGCATGGTAAACAGTTTCAACGTCCCAAGTCTTCATGACATCCAGCAGTTTATGCGGATGTCGGATGGAACCGAGTATTGGCAAGAGCTTGACCGACGCCGACTCCCGGCTTCCCCTCTGCTCCAACTCCGAAAGTATGCTGTAAAGGTTGAACTCGCTGTGGTCAAACAACAGTAGCCTGGTGGGGCCAAGCGAGTAAATCTGTCGGCACAGCTCTGAGCCAATGGAGCCGCCAGCGCCAGTAACCATCACCGTCTTGCCCTTGATACAACGCTCAAGCAGCTCCGGTTGTGCAGGCACCGAATCACGACCCAACAAATCAGCGATATCCACTTCCTGAATATCCTCGACCTTGACTCGGCCACTGGCAAGGTCAGTGAAATTTGGAACGCTGCGGATGTGTAGCGGAAAACTCTCCAGAAGCGTGAGAATCTCCCGGCGACGTGCACGTGTCGACGACGGCAGCGCCAGAAGAATTTCCTGCGCACCTGTTTCATCGATCATCTGTTGAATGTGTTTAGGTTTGTAGACTTGCAGCCCGGCAATTACCCGATCCGCAATGCTCGGATCGTCATCGATAAATGCCACCGGGCGCATGGTTCGACCCATGCGTAACGCCGCGACCAATTGATTACCCGCGACACCCGCGCCATAGACTGCGACTTTTATAAGGCTATCGTCACGACTGGAAAACGGAACGTGCTGAGCGCCAGCGAACCAGTCCCCCATGAAATACTGACGCATGCATAACCGCAAGCCGCCGATGATGACAAGGCTCAGCCACCAATAGTTGAAGACAATCGAACGCGGGACTACCGCCTCGTGGTTGCTATACCAATAGACGACGAGCGCCAGAATCAATGCGGACAGACTGACCGCTTTGATAATAGCGACCAGTGCATCGTTGCCGAAATAGCGCATGACCGCACGGTACATTCCAAAACGAATGAACAAGGGAATCGCAACAATAGGTGCACATACGAAAAGCCAGAAATGCACCTTGAAAGGGTTGTACATATCGTCCAGGCCCAGGCGAACGATAAAGGCCAGCCACAACGCGGCCCAGACGAGCACGATGTCTGTGGCAACCTGAAGCAGTCTCTTGCGGCGCCGGGGAAGGCCTAACAGGTACTCTCTGATTTTATCCATAAACCCTTCAATTACCTTGATCACTCCTTTGAGCAGCACTCTCCATCGTGCCGGCTCAAACGGCATTTCGTGATCACTCTAAACCTAAATGACCTGGCAATTACTGCTTAGTTCTTGACCACCGGAATCTCGAGATCTCCGGCGTGAAACTTTATGGCCAAAGCGATCAATGGAATGTAAGCCAAAAGCACACCCGAAGCACCGTCCAAACCGAGGCTCGTGACACAAAAGGCAATGGGCAACAGCCAGAACAGATTGATCACTCCGACCGCAACAGTGACCGGTAAGTGTTTGCCAAAGCGACGTGAAGCGAACTGGTAGGCATGACTACGATGTGCTTCATAGATCTTTTCTCCTCTCAGCATGCGATGAAACAGCGTGTACGTAGCGTCGACAATGAACACACCAAGCAAAATCATCCAGGCCCAGAGCATCGGTGCGCTCCCCCATGCCGCCTGCAGAGACAATCCGCCAAGGACGATGCCCAGAAACCCACTGCCAGCGTCGCCCATGAATATCCGTGCCGGAGGGAAGTTCCAGTATAGAAAGCCGCTAACGGCAGCAGCGAGCAACAAAGGCGCCCAGATCAGATTCTCCAATCCCGACAACCAGTAAAGCAGACACGCACCGACGCAGGCACAAATCGCTTCTACACTGGCGATTCCGTCAATGCCATCCATGAAGTTGTAAAGATTGAGTAGCCACACAAGATAAAAAGCACCCAGCACAAAGCCCAGCCAACCCAGCTCGATCGAGGTACCGAACAACTCAACGGGTGGTATGCCCCCTATCCACCCCAACAACCACAAAGCTGAAGCAAAATGACCCAACAATCGCCATCGCGCGGCGATATGCCCGTGATCATCCATGAATCCAATCAGGGCAATGGCAGCACCGCCCCCTGCCATCGCGAAAAAAAACCGGGCGGAAATCAAATCCGTGAAAAACAGAGCGCTCAGGGACAAGATAAATGCAACAACAATCGCTACACCGCCACCACGTGGCGTAGCCACAACATGAGAGCTGCGTGCATTGGGAACATCCATCAGACTTCGAGATATCGCGTACCGGCGCAAAACAGCAGTCAGCAAAAAAGAAATACCGAAAACCAATGGAATGAAATATCCGTAACTCATCTTTTGCGAGACTCCAGAAAATGCTCAGCCGTCGCCTTCAAACCCTCATCCAGGGTGAAGGGTGGACGCCAGCCTAACAACTCTCGATTCTTCTTGATATCGACCTGTAGCGAGCCGAAAAGCCGTTGAGCGACTGCACCTCGCCCCACCAGGCTAGCGAAGAACTTCAGTAGCGAAACAGGAATAGGGACGAGCCAGGTTTTTCTACCCAAGAAAGTCAGAAGACGTTGCATCAATTGGGTTGTAGAAACATCTTCATCATCACTGACCAGAAACACCTGGTTTGCGGCACGAGGATGATCGACACACGTACTGACCAAATCAACGACGTTATCCAGTGAAACGAGACTTCGCAGGTTGTGAACATATCCGAAAGGCATTGGAATACCCTTCGTGAGCCAGTGCATCATTTGACGAAAGTTCGCACCTACACCTGGACCATAAATTAGTACAGGGCGGATGATTACAACTTCTATTGCGCCTGTCTGGGCAAGCTGCATTAGTTGCTGCTCTGCTTCGTATTTGGAGATCCCATAAGCATCTGATGGGAGCGGAGTGTCGCTGGCACTAAAGGCATGGCCAAGCAGAGTAGCTTCGCCATTGACCTTGATAGAACTAATATAGATGAACCTTTTGGCACCGGCCGCGACTGCCTGCCGTGCCAGACAAAGTGTTCCTTTGACATTAACCGCGCGAAACTCTTCAATCGATTGTGCCGAGTCTTCCTGCATGACATGCACTCGCGCCGCAGCATGTACAACAACATCCACACCAGTTAGAGACTCGCCCCAGTCGGTATTGTCACCGATATCTGATACAAGGGTCACCGTTACTATTTCTGGTAACTTAGCACTGACATTACGGAGTGGAGCCACAACGGAAACATCTGAAAAAGTGGCAAAATGCTGAACCAAGGACCTTCCAAGAAATCCCGTCGCACCGGTGACAAGTATTTTTTTTGGCATTTTTAACCGATTCGGGGGGAGCAGAGGCTCAATTTATCACGAAAAGCGTGCAGGAGACATTACTGTAAAGCGTGCTAAAAAGATTCTGACAGCTGATAAAGTAGGGATTTTGAGGCCGACACGCGCAACATCATACTGTGTGCGTGCGACCATGATGAACTGTGCAGCATCAAACGAAGCGAAGACTACTTGTGATGTAGACGCGCTCCATTAATCCTGACGGGATATTCCACCAACAATTAAAGCTTTTTGTTCGGAGTAAAACCCCGAAATATCTTTTTGAGGGCACGGGAAAGGGTGAGTTTTATGCCACCCTCATACATGGAGATCTCAACCAACAACCAATAATGCGTCAAGCTTCTGACAAATCTATCCCAGAAAGAACTATGAATAGGCAATGTTTTACTATTGCTCAAGAGTCGTGCACCCTGCTGAAAAAGAGTAGCCCATTGAGCTGCAACAACAACGATATCAAATCTGCTATGCACGTCGTTGTACGCCCGATCAGCAATAGCCAGCCTTTGCTGATCATCATCCAAATAAAGCTTGATCGCAGCTATCCAACATTCGGCGACATTGTCATTTATTAGCAAGCCGGTAACTCCATCTACGACCGAATCAACGTAGCTTTCAGAGTCAGTATATATTCCTGCACAACGAAATGCGGAATATTCCCGGTACTTGTTGTTTGTTTTATACCTGTTGGATGTTTTGTCCCCCAGAGGCGCCAAACCGATTTTCCAACCCCGCTGCTCCTGAAACGCAATATACTCAGCATAGCTGCTCATATGCCCAAAAAACCTTACCCTGGAACATTGCTCCAACCACTTCGGAAGACAGCCGACAAACTCAAAAACCACGTCACTCCTTTTCGCAAGAAAATATGGAATGACATCCTTGAGCACCTCCAAATCGGCATCACGTGATGGGCTTCCCGCAAAACCGATCCGATACTCGGAGGTTGCCTCGATATCATCAGATCGCAGTAATGAGAAGTCAAAAAAAGCGGGGAGAAGTACCGTATTACGATTTTTCGGAAGTATAAATTCCCTAAGTGCAACTGAATTAGTAATTACAACATTTGCTTTTTCAACTGCGAATTTTAGCGATCGTCGGATAATCGGATGCTGATAGTATTTTGCAAGAGGCGTATCGCCGTCTATCAACCAGAAATTATCGTCAATATAATAGAAATAAGGAATATTACTGCGTCTTAGGCACTGCATCCATGAGATAGCAACCGGATCCACCGTTCTCACGAATAAAGGCAGTGCATTACTCGAGAGAACCTGTTCATCAAGTTCAGTAAGATAGACCTTCTTATATCTAACGCCTAGGTTGGAGCATTCGGATAGTAGCTGTTCGGTTAACTGAGTTGTCGCGATATCCGCTTCGACAATCAGTAGAACATCAATACTGAAATCAGCGTCAATCTTCATTGGAAAAACATACGTATGGAACTAATTTAGTAGCACGCAAGGGCCAACGGGATGCAACTGAACACTCCAGGACCTTGACACCAACACTCAAATTTCGCCCAAAAAAACGGATAAAGGCAATATCTTCCTGCTTGAATTTCTTACCAATAGAAAAATCCACCACTCCAACGATACTGACTCCGGAAAGCATTTCTAACGAATTCCATAAAACATTATTATCTTTGCCCACCAGTTCGACGCCCAGTTGCGCGTCCTGAGTGTCTGCAGACAAATACACACATACAGAAACAGAGTTGCACTCGCCAGTACCGCCTACCTGATACTCAACATATCCGTCACTTGGTATGTCTCTACCAATTCGATAATCTCTCGGCTCATGGGAAGAAAAGTTAGCGATGAGATACTCGTCAAAACGCTTTAAATCCGAATCAGATAAATCAGGCCCAGACATCAGCAACCCAATCAACTTTTCGTTTCTAAGTAACTTGCGCTCACATTCAGCAACATAGTCTCGTTGCTCTTTCAGCCTCTCACCTAAAACATTCTCAGCATAGGAAACAGTAGAGAATTTCTCCTCTTCATGTGCCTCGGTATCAACCCTGGATTTCTGCAACGCTGGAGTATCCAAAAATGGATAGCTACCCAGATTTTCAGTCAAAGCGACGTAATCAGCTTCATTATCCTCCTTCCAAACAACCAGATGATATGCAATCTGATGGCAAACATCAGTCAAATGTTGACGCAGTTCTATTCGACATGAAGGATCCATCTTGCTGAATCTTGGAAAATAAAAAAACTCCATCCGCAACAGTCGAATTTCCAATCCGGGATTCGAATTGTCGGATTGCGACAGCCCCCACGTGACTGCGTGAGGATGGTAGTACTCTTTTTTATCTATAGGCGCCCAAGAGCAACTCGACCAAAATCTTGGTGTATGCTCGTTAAACACTTGAAGATGATAAGGATTTGCCAAGTTGAGCTTTTGCTCGTAATAAGGCACGACAATACAAATCTGAGCTTTATGCTTACATACGCGATAAAGCTCCCTCATTGTAAACATCAGATCTGAGACGTGTTCCAAACTATGAGCCGCGTGCACAAGCTCAATAGAGTCGTCTTCAAAAGGCAACGGTTTATCAAGATCCGCTACCACTTGAACACCCGGCAGCGGGAATCTGTCGACACCGACAAATCCCGGAAGGCATTTTGGCCCACAGCCTACATCTAACTTCATCGGCAATACCTATACAGTCGATATTTCCACGAATGGATATACAGGCAGACGCTTCAAACCCGCATAACGATATTTAACCAGCTCAAACATATAAACTGGATGAGAAGCCCGTGCAAAAACACGAAGCTTATAGTCAGTCAATGAACCAACACTGACATAATCCACAGAAAACTCAACCGGCAACGATAGATCTACGGAGTTGAGCGGTATGAATTTATTGAGGATAATTTCACCGGACGGACCAACCAACTCGATACCAATGAGTCCATCTTGAAGCCCGTCAGTAGCAAAGGCGAGTAAAATGGACCTGATGTTTGCTGAAGCATTAATTGCATACTCCAGATATGGAACATCATGTAATGACTTGGACATTTCAAGAATGATATCCGTGCCACCATTTTTAGCGGAAAGAGAAAACTCTTTCAAACGACGGAATTCCGGCATCAGGCTCGCCCACAAATCGTGTTTGCGAGCCATAAACCCCAAACGTTTGGAGACCGAAGCTCCGTGCCTCCATCTAGCCAGTTCTTCAAGGCTGGCAATCAACTTCTGCGGGCTTTTTATCGAGTCATTACTCGCAATAGGAACGCCCACACATTGATTTCGAGCAAGAAGTTTCAACCTGCTCTCGACAGTAGTGAAACCGTTGAATGCCGCCCCCTTGGATATCGAATCCAAAACCTGACAACTGGTCGAACCAGAAAAAAACTCCGCACAGAACTTTCTATTGTTTTCTTTGAATTTGGAAATGGTCGACTCATCCAAACTTTCCAACATCTCTGACCAAGAGCGCGCGCTAAACGGTGAAGACACGACATAGCCGATGCCGAGATCTTTCACCTGGGAATACGGAAAATAATCAGGAACCACGAGCGCTGCACCAACAACATCAGCAGACTTTGCAACGTTCATTGTTTTATATATATTATTCGAAGAACTACTTGGCGCATGAACCAGTATATCCGGACTGTGTTTGGCAATCTGCAAAAGTGCGGACTCCCAATTAAGCTCATGCGGTATTGCCACCAACTCCATTCGATCGTGCTGTTTAAATTCTTCAGCTAGTGCCGGACTAGCGCCGCCGACAACCAATTTAATTCTTCTACCCGACTCAACGTACTTGAGAAGCGCCGGCATTACGACATCCTTGAGCGCAGAAAGCCGATGCCCCCCTCCCGCGAAGGCGATAACCAAACTATCGAGTTCTACTGCACGTTCACTGGCAACTATCTTAAGATCGCAAAACGCTGGTGGAAACAGCATTACGTTAGAGTGTAGCAAATGCTCTTCAAAATAATCCTGAAGGGTCCGAGTGCTCGTCAATACGCCCGAATAATCACTAAGCTTGCGTCGTAATGTCGGCTTACTGACATCTTCAAAACCAATAACCTCTTTATCTTCCTGAAGAAGAGTAAGATTATCATCGATAAAATAATAGCAGGGAATCTGCATCTTCTTTGCAGCTTCGACCCACTCTGAAAATGGTTCCAACTGTCGAACAACTATTAAACAACTCGCATGTGCGATTTCTGCGATTGGCCAGTTCCATGGACGAATAATCCGAATTCGGCTCTTCCAATGCTCCGGCAAGTAGTCGAAGGTTACAGTTGTGCTCGCATCGTAATGACACGAAAGCACCAAAATTTTCCGGCTGTCATTCGAATTTAGTTGTGAACTTTCGACACTTATACGTTTTCTAGTACGTGCATGAGCAACTGCCATTTCTCTCGCAGTGACAGCTGTGCAGTACGACGTAAACTCCGGCAAACTAAAAATATCATATTCGCCGATATTTTCTGGGCGTAGTGAAACATTACGCTCCTGTTTGATTCGTTCTTCCGACGCCCAACTGTCTAACGCATAAGTTTTACCCAGACTATCATCCGTTGCGGGCCCCCCCACTTCTCCAACACTTACATCTACATAACGGAGAATATACTTTCTTGCAATCCTTCTCCATAGATCCCAATCACATACGCGAGTCATGAGAATGTGCGGATCGTACAGGCCTATGTCGTCAAAAATAAATCGAGGTACCAATACGGCGTTATTGGCAATGAAATTCCAGCAATTAATATTATTAGTCGACAAGCTGGCACCTAAATGCTCAACTTTATCCTCGCCTGATCCTAACTCGTTGACCCTCATAGCAACCGATCCATAAACAACTTGATCAGGAGTCATCTGAGCGTGGGCGTAAAGCTCTCGCAATGCGTCAGGAAAGAAAATATCGTCATCAAACGCGAAGGCAATATAGCTCCCACGAGACTTCGAATATGCTTCATATTCAGAAATCGCAGGTAACCCGATATTTTCAGGGTGACGAAGGCAACTAACCCGCCCGTCCTTCGCCATAAATTCCGCTATAATATCAGCACTGCCATCGGTACTAGCGTCGTCAACAATAATCAACTCGAGTTCAGCCAATGTCTGACTCAATACTGATTCTATTGCCTTACGAAACTTTCCACTTTTTGCTCGCCGAAATGTGGGTAACAAAACCGAAATAATCGGTTTACTGTCACCGTAGGAGCTTCCTGGCAGCCATTGGGTTTCGCGAATGAGATCTTTAACTTTCATGTGCGAAACCCTAGGCAGTTGTCGAGTAATTTTCGGAGTAAGCTTTCAGTACTTGGTCAGTTTTTCCATCCATGCGAAGCTTTCCTTTTTCCAACCAGATGGTGCGTTCGCAAAAGTCACTGACCAAATCTGGAGAGTGGCTCGAGAAAACCAAAATCTTGCCCTGAGTCATGAATTTTTTCATGCGTTCTTGAGCTTTGTGAGCAAAGTTAATATCACCCGCCCCCATAACCTCATCAAGCAGGAGAACTTCGGGGTTAATCGCCGTAGAAACGGAGAATGCCAAACGAATGAACATACCCGCGGAGTAAGTGCGCACCGGGTAGTTCAAAAACTCACCCAGCTCCGAAAATTCAGCAATTTCTTGCATTTTTGCGTTGATTTCTTTTGGCTTAAGCCCCAACAGCAACGCGCGGATTTTTATATTGTCCCAACCGGACTGGTTCATCTCAAAACCTGTCGCGAACTCAAACATTGGGCATACATGGCCCTGTGTTTGAGCAACCCCTGTAGTGGTAGGGTAAATGCGAGCCATTACTTTCAGCAGCGTACTTTTGCCAGCACCATTCAGACCAATCAAGCCGACGCGCTCTCCTTTTTCAATAGAGAGATTAATATTGGAAAGCGCGTTGATTTTGTACTCTTTTGTATTAGTAGTCGCCGGCCGACGCAGTATCTTATTTTTTACCCGACCTAGAAGATCAGTCTGGCCAGTAAAGACGACACTTGCATCTCGCAAAACTATTGAAATATCGCTCATAGCATATAAACCAGTTTCTTATCCATTTTAGAACCAAGGACTATGCAGACAACCCATAGAAGCGTTAGATAAGCAGCACAAAACATGTAGTCCTGCTTGACTGCAAACGTCCCCTCCAAAATTGGAAATCTTATGACGTCTACCAAGTAGTACAATGGATTGTACTTATAGACAAAATCAAAACCTCGGTCTTTAAGCATAGCGACAGGAAACAAGACAGGTGTAATAAAAAACAGAACCTGAAAAATACCGGTCAATGCATGCGGCAAATCTCTGAAACGAGCAGAGAGATATGCACTCAGAGTAATGTGCCCCAACCCTGCTACTAAAAGTATCCCAAGACCTGGCAAAGCGTACAACCATCCCATTGGGTTAAAGCGATCAAAAAACAACAACGTACCGATTAAGGCCACAACCCCGATCAACATTACCGCAAATAAGGTGACCAGCACTCGAAATAGATAAATTTGTTTCGGAAAGGAGAACTGCTTGATATAGCCTTCCGAACTTATAAATGCGTAACCGCCTTCTACAAAGGAGGCAACCAGAAAGCCCCAAATTATTAAACCACATGTGAGGTAAGGAAGAAATTCCGCCATAGGTTGTTTAAGGAGAACTCCATAAACCATACCCGCGCCCAAAACCATCATCGCGAGGTTTATAAGTATCCAAAAAGGACCTATCGCCGAGCGGCGAAAGCGGGCCTTGATATCCTGAAGCCCCATAAACAACCACACACGCCACTCAAGAAGCGACTTTAATGCATTGGGTAAAAAACTATTCTGACTGATCATCTAAAGCCTATTTAGCTCAAGCACTATTAATTTACCGTTACGGGAAACTTCGTTGAAGCCCAGCTTTTCGTATAACTTAATCGCCCGGACGTTTTCTTCCAGAACTTCTAGAAATACACTCTCAAGCGCAAGCTGCTGCCAACACGTTTCAATCAACAGTTGGCAGCCTCGCTTGATATAACCTTTACCCGCGTTGTCTGGCGCTGCAAGAAAGCGTCCGACTTCGGCGCGCTTTCTCTGCAGATCCACGCCATAAACAGCGCATTGCCCAACCAACTCACCATCTGCCGCGATGACGAACACAAAATCATCAGACTTTTTTGAATAGGACTCGAACCACTTTACGTGATTGTCCCATTCAATGATGTTTGAGTTAATAAACCACCGGCGGTTTTCGTCTCGGTTTCGCCAGTCCAGGGTCGACTGTAAATCAGCCACCTCCAGTAGACGGATCTCGACGACTTCATCAGATGTTGAGTGGAGGGTAGGTTTCATTTTGCGTACTTGGCTACCAATTGAGATACGGTGTCTACATCGGCCTTACTGAGGCCCATGTGTACCGGGAGCGAGATAATTTCCTGGGATGCCAATGCTGCCTTAGGGCAGGTGCCATTACCATGCGCATACATACGATACTCCGTGTTATCACGGTAATGTACGCCTGGGTATACCTGGTGCTCATTGAGGGCCAGCATCAGCTCTTCACGGTTTTTGACACGAATTTGCACAAGGTGAGTCGACGACTCACATTCTGGATTAATTTCAATAAAGCGTACTTTATCGTTACCTTCCAGGTTTTCGCGATACCACTTGGCGAGCTGGCGACGGTAAGCGTTATCACGATCCAGGTACTTCAACGCAACCAGGCCCATGACAGCCATGATCGAGTTGCCGTGGTATTTGAAGCCGACTTCTTCAACATCGTACATCCACTTGTACGCGCCCTGAGCGGCAGTACGAGCGTAAGTATCCTTGTTGATACCCAACCAGCTCATCTTGCGCACGCGCTCGTCATCTTCAGCATTTTTGAAGCAGATCATGCCCGAATCGGCTGTTGCCAGGTTTTTTACCGCCTGGAAGCTGAACACCACTACGTCCGCTTCTGGGCATACATGACGCCCATTGATGCGAGTACCCGACATGTGGGCAGCGTCTAGAATCAAAGCAATGTTACGTGCTTTGCAGATTTCCAGGATTTTCGAGTATTGACCGACGTTGCCACCAATACCTACGAAAATCAGCGCCTTGGTCTTGTCGGTGATGCGCTGCTCTACGCTGGCAGGGTCCAGACACAGCGACTCGTCAACATCTGCGAATACTGGTGTCAGGCCTGCGCAGAGAATGGCGTGGTTGGTCGATACGAAAGTCAGTGGAGTCGTAATGACTTCTGCATCATCGCCCCATCCATTTTTTGTCTTGAGCAAGCGGAAAGCCAGTTCCAGACCTACGGTGTTCGACGAAAGAAAATGCGCGTGCGGCAGTCCGGTATAGGACTTCCATGCTTCTTCCATCTCAACAGTTTTAAAACCTAACCCAGTCCAGCCTTTCTCAAGACATTCACGAATACCTTCAAGGCATTCGTCGACACGAAATTTAGGTACAAACAGTTGAATTGACATGTATTTAGCCTCGAATCACAAGTGCTGTGCGGTTTAAATTTTTATCCAATTACATCTTTTTTGCAGAAAGGCCCGACGTTAAACTGGCCAACTGCGTACAAAGTCAATGACTCTCGTGTTCCAAGAGGCGCTTGAGGTACTTTCCGTAGCCGTTTTTGATTAATGGCATGGCTAACGCGAGCAACTGCTCGTCCGATATCCATCCTTTTCGCCATGCCAACTCTTCAGGGCATGCGACCTTAAGGCCTTGTCGGTTTTCCAGGGTTGCAATGAAATGACTCGCCTCTAGCAGAGACTCATGAGTCCCTGTATCCAGCCAGGCATAACCCCTTCCCATGATTTCAACAGAGAGCTCGTTACGCTCCAGATAGACACGGTTCACATCCGTGATTTCCAACTCGCCACGCTCAGAGGGTTTAATACTTTTGGCAATTTCGACGACGTTTGCATCGTAAAAATAAAGGCCGGTCACGGCATAGCTGGATTTAGGCTCTGCCGGTTTTTCCTCCAGACTGATTGCTTTGCCCGACTTGTCAAACTCAACCACGCCATAGCGCTCAGGGTCATTCACGTGATATGCAAAGACACTTGCACCGCCGTCACGCTGCATGGCATTTGCCAAAAGTTCCTGGAAGTCGTGGCCATGATAGATGTTGTCGCCCAGCACCAAAGCACACGCATTACCGTCGAGAAATTCCTCGCCAATAATAAATGCCTGGGCTAAGCCATCCGGTGACGGCTGAACCGCATAACTTAGATTGATTCCCCACTTGGCACCGTCCCCCAAAAGCTGCTCGAAGCGTGGGGTATCCTGTGGCGTGGAGATAATCAATATATCTCTGATCCCTGCCAGCATTAATGTGCTGAGAGGATAATAAATCATCGGCTTATCAAAAACCGGAAGCAACTGCTTCGATATTGCGAGTGTTGCTGGATGCAGACGCGTACCAGAACCACCCGCTAGAATTATACCTTTACGATACATAATCATCCCTGCCTAGCCATATCAGAAAGCGTTCTTTTTACATAAGTCTTCCAATCTGGAATATTTATATTGAACGCATTTTGAATTTTACTATTGTCCAGTCTTGAGCTTTTCGGCCGGACTGCTTTCGTAGGATACTCAGAACCACTCACAGCACGTATATCGTGCTCTGTACAGTTAAGAGGAATTCCTAGATTTAATGCCTCTGAAACCAAATAGCGGGCGTACTCGTACCAGCTCGCATAGCCCGAAGAAACCAAATGGTACGTACCACTAAGAGCCTCGGCCCCCGTACCATTCAGAATTCGATATAGGCAAAGCACGGTAGTATCCGCAACGAGCGAAGCACTCGTCGGCGCACCGGCTTGATCATCCACGACCGAGAATTCTGACTTGGATGCCGCGAGGTTCAAAATTGTTTTTGCAAAATTGCGCCCCCGCGTGGAATAAACCCAGCTGGTTCTAAGTAAAAGATGATTGCAGCCACTACTGACAACTGCA
The DNA here is from genome assembly GCF_977020205.1 of Pseudomonas sp. AIG. NCBI lineage: Bacteria > Pseudomonadati > Pseudomonadota > Gammaproteobacteria > Pseudomonadales > Pseudomonadaceae > Pseudomonas > Pseudomonas sp. AIG. The sequence continues at coordinate 33,822 of NZ_CDROCK010000033.1, forward strand.
CGCTCGCCCAATGCTTTTGACCTGCCATATGCATTCAACGGATCAGGGGAATCAGTCTCTCCGTATGGAAGTTCGGAGGCGCCGTTAAAAACATAATCGGTTGAATAATGTACAAGCCACGCATCATTCTCCGCCGCGTAGTCAGCCAGCACTTTCACCAAATGAAAGTTAATTGCCTGTGCGTCATCTTCGCAGGTCTCTGCCAGCTCAACGGCGTTATAGGCAGCCGCATTGACAATAACGTCGGGGCGTTCTTGACGAAGATAATCCGACACAGCATTTAAGTCAGCAAGGTCAAGTTTACTTCGATCGCTAGCCACAACGTTCCCAAGCAAAGGTAGGGAGCGCTGTAACTCCCAGCCTACTTGCCCATTACTTCCAAATAAAACAATTTTCTTCATGTGTACTGCCTGCTTACCCAATCACGATAAGCTCCGCTAGTGACATTACCTACCCACACCTGATTATCGAGATACCACTCGACAGTCTTCCGGATACCGGTCTCGAATGTTTCCGCTGGTTTCCAACCCAACTCACGCTCAAGTTTCCGAGCGTCAATGGCATAACGACGGTCGTGACCCGGGCGATCGGTAACAAAAGCGATCTGCTGGTGGTAAGGTTGGCCATCACTGCGAGGGCGCAACTCGTCGAGCAAACCGCAAACAGTGTGAACGATGTCGAGATTAGGCTTCTCGTTCCAGCCGCCTACGTTATAGGTCTCTCCGAGCAATCCGGCTTCGAGTACACGGCGAATAGCACTGCAGTGGTCTTTGACGTATAGCCAGTCGCGAATTTGCTGGCCGTCGCCATACACAGGCAAAGACTTACCGGCAAGGGCGTTGACGATGATCAACGGAATAAGCTTTTCCGGAAAATGGTACGGGCCGTAGTTGTTCGAGCAGTTGGTCGTCAGAACAGGCAAGCCATAGGTATGGTGGTAAGCACGCACCAAGTGGTCACTTGCAGCCTTGCTCGCCGAATAGGGACTGTTCGGCTCATACTGATGGGTCTCGGTGAACGCAGGATCATCTTTTGCCAGCGACCCATAAACCTCATCCGTGGAAACGTGCAGGAAGCGGAACGCCTCTTTTGCACCCAGCTCGAGTCCGCCCCAATAAGCTCGCACTGCTTCCAATAGTCGGAACGTCCCGACAATATTGGTTTCGATGAAATCTTCCGGACCGTGAATTGACCGATCGACGTGGGATTCAGCGGCGAAATTGAGGATCGCACGAGGCTGGTGCTCGTTTAGCAAGCGCGTTGCCAGCGCACTATCACCGATATCACCTTGCACAAACACATGCCGCGCATCTCCGTCCAGACTTGCCAGGCTTTCCAGGTTCCCGGCATAGGTCAGCTTGTCCAGGTTGATCACCTGTTCATCCGACTGCGCCAGCCAGTCCAGTACAAAGTTCGCCCCGATAAAACCGGCACCGCCGGTGACTAAGATGGTCATAAATTTAGATCTTTTTCAGTAGAACCACGAGAATAAGCCCCAGGTTTCCAAACAACGTCTGCCGGTATATACCGGCCCGCTGAAAACCCAGGATTCTTGAAAAGAGTTTCTGAGTACGTGCTTTTTTGAATCGAGTCAGAGTCACCTGATGCTCAGGGCTCAAGCGATGATACATCGCTTCTAGCGCATTGATGATCTGATCATTCCACCTGCAGAATAGGCCTTGAAAAATCAGTGGCAAACGCTTGAGGCGCGCAGACCAACCTGAGTTCCCACCGATCAGGTTTTCCTCATGCTGGCGATAAAGGAGCATAGGCTCAGGATCGTAATGAACCTCGCCACCCGCTCCGGAAACAAGAAGGTAAGCCCACCAATCGTGGCATGGAACATCGACGCGATCACCCGCCTCTAACAACAGGTCGCGCGCAGCCCGGTTAAAGACCATGGTGTTGCCACCACCAATACTCTGAACCAGTGCATTTGAGAAATGGGGAGGAAGACTAAAACGTGGCGAATACCCGCACGAGGCACCCGACTCGCCAATCAGCTCTGTACGTCCACAGTAGAGAGCCGGGACCTGATCGGGTACTCCCTGTAACCAAGCAAGCGCCTTCTCGAGCTTTGCATCCTTCCATATATCGTCCTGATCCGACCAGGCAAAAAAATCTGCCTCGATATCAGCTCGACTGGCCAAGGACAGGAAATTGGCTACAAACCCTCTTTTGGGACCTTTCGATACCTGGACGCGATCCGCCCCCATTTCAGTTCGAAATGTTTCCAAAATTTCCAGAGTTTGGTCTTGAGAGCCGTCGTCGGAAACATAAAGCGTCCAATTGCGATACGTTTGACGTTCAAGTGAGTCGAGTTGCTCAGCAAGAAATGATGCACCGTTGTATGTACACATAAGAATTGCGACATTCGCAATGTGCTCGCCAGCTACCTGGACGGCATTATCTGTACCAAAACACTGGCTGGAAACCGTCACAAAATCCCTCTTTGCACGAACCGTCGCCTCAAGAAGGCGCCCATCACTAATAAAAAAACAACAGATCTTTGCTTTTGCTCTTACCGCCCGATTGCGCATTCTACATCAATTGACGCGCCTCACACCCAAAAAAGCGACGACAGCCACGGCGGCTCTAGCCTGTCGCCGAGCTAGGCATAGCTGTATCCAAGAGATGTAAAACGGAAGATGGAGACGTGATGACATCGCAGGATTCCCCAGGTGAAGAAACGGGTAATCTGCGAGAAAAAGACATCCCCGGGATACCATATAGCCATCAGCGAGGAAAACAGAGCTACTGGCACGATAAGCGCAAACGATTACCGAGCAGCTAAACCTGCGCCATCAATGCGCCCTTTGAAAAGCCCTAAAACAGAAGAGCCCACACTTGCACAGATGTCTGCACGAGGCGAAATAGAACAGGTCCCGATCGTCAACAGCAATGATAGAACAAACTATCAGGTTTTACTCATCACCAACATCATTACCCAACAGACAATGAAAAATAACACTTTATCGCGAACACGACGTCGACAATGCCACGCACTAAAAGAAAGCTTAAACAATTGCGAGCGACTCAACGTAAACCAACTTGATACAAAGGGACTAGTATCACTCCCAACTACCCGGGCGATTAACTGCACTTGACCAAACCACCAGCCATTATTAATGGTTTTATAACGAGCAACCAAAGAGCGCAATCCGGTATTGGCGCCTACTTGATTACTATCATGCTGACGATAATCCATGGAAGGTATCGAATCAATGAACCATCGATATCCATGACTACGCGCATACGCGTAGAAAAACCAATCATGCAGACTTACGCCTTGCAAGGCATCCCAATTGGTCAGTACTGACAGCTTAATCGATTCTAACAATCGCTTGGTCAAAACATAAGTACAACCCGGGCCAGCCGCTTCGAACAGATAATCCCATGCAACTTGGGGTTGCGCCTTATCCAGCAACCTTGTCTTACCATCCAGCCAGAAGGCCGTGACATTACTGGAGTATGCATCAGACCGCTGCTGCTCAAGCATAGACACCGCACGCTGAAGCTTATCTAGGTACCAGATATCATCCTGATCAGCGAAAGCAAAAAACTCAAAATTGCCAACATCAACATCGCGGATCAATCGAAAGAAATTGCGAGATGCACCACCAAATCGCCCTACGGATGGCAACAGGATGACATTAGATAGGTTAGTTGCAAGCCTCGCACACCAGTCTTCAGTTCCGTCTGTCGAGGTATCCACACTGATATATATGGTAACTTCAACCCCAGACTGCTCAAGAATCGAAGCCACCTGATCCTCAATCCACCGCATTCCATTATAAGCTGCTAGCAAAACCGCAACTTTTGGTAATTTCACATTCATGCCATCCCACTTGTAGCGTTCAGCTCGGAAACCAAAAAAATTAAACTGCAGTCAACCGAGAGGACCTACAGCCTGCCTGCCTTAGCCCGCCAAAAACGGCCCGTCTAGATCGAGTGGCACAGCTCTACAAATGAAATGCTTGAACTCTTAAACGACACCATGAACCTTGGAGATAGCCAGTGGTACGCTGTACATGGCGGCCCTCTACCACAGAGTAACAATCAAACAATATGCTTACGTGACCGCCGGGAAAAACGCCCGAGAAACCAGCCGAGCACGGGACCGACAAGCATTCCGATCAGCAGCGCTAGGACCACGACTAGCGAGACCGGTAGCTGAGGCATCGACCACCCCAGAAACAACAAAGACACTGACTGCTGATTCTCCAGCACAAAAGCCAAAATCACTAACACCAGCAAAAGGACGAAAATACCAAGAAGCACGCGCTTGAGGTTACGCATTTGCGCCTCCCTGATAATAAGTAGCGAAGATCAAACCCCCTCCTCCTCTTCCTCATTCACCCGATCACGCAGCTCTTTACCCGGCTTGAAATGCGGAACGAATTTACCGTCAAGACTGACGGACTGACCTGTCTTTGGATTGCGGCCAACACGAGGCGCACGGTAGTGCAGAGAGAAGCTGCCAAACCCACGGATCTCGATACGATCGCCGGTGGCGAGGCACTGGGACATTTGTTCGAGCATGGTCTTGATGGCCAGCTCCACATCCTTGGATGAGAGTAGCCCTTGATGGGTGACAATTCGTTCGATCAACTCCGACTTCGTCATATTTTTCCCTTCTTTTTCAAGCAGCTAGATCAGCGCTTGAAAGGTTTTAGCACGCCCGGAAGATTTTGAACAGCCCAGGGATTGACATATCTTCATCGGCGCCGAAACGCCCATTTTCAGGGCATCAAAGCAACAAACTGAGCAATGCATGCTTATCGACAGATCACCAGCATGGTGCGCGTCACGTAGCCCGCCGGATTGAAGCCAAAAGGAAACTCGTCATCATCCTTGGCATCATCTGATCGCGTGATCACTTTGTAGCCCGCGCCCTTGCACTCCTTTGCTGCGCGCTTCTGGCATTTCTCCCAGCCAGAGCCCAACCCGGAGCAATCGACCTCTATACCACTGACGCCACGCACCGCATGGGTTTTGGCACTGGTCGTACAGCCAGCCAAAACCAAGACAGCCATGAGGACAATAAACTTGTTCATCCACTTCCTTATGCCAGGCAACTGCCCGACGACTACACACTTAAGACCAAGCTTAGTCGTGAATAGGCGATTGATCCGATTAAAGAAACAGACCACCCAGGAGCTAGATTGGTTTCACCAAAATCCTCACACAAGCCACGGAGCACCAAATCGCAGGCACAAAAAAGGGCGACCGAAGTCGCCCTTTTTCATGATCAAGCAGAACTTAGTTCTGTTTGGCCATTGCTTGCTTCAGCAGCGCAGCCATAGTGGTATCGGCTTTGTCTTCCGGAGCAGTTTCTTTCAGGCTCTGGATAGCTTCTTTCTCTTCAGCATCGTCTTTCGATTTGATCGACAGCTGAATGACGCGGCTCTTGCGATCAACGCTGATGATCTTGGCTTCTACTTCCTGGCCTTCTTTCAGAACGTTACGCGCGTCTTCAACGCGGTCACGGCTGATTTCGGAGGCTTTCAGAGTCGCTTCGATATCGTCGGCCAGAACGATGATGGCGCCTTTGGCGTCAACTTCTTTCACGGTGCCAGTAACGATTGCGCCTTTGTCGTTAACCGAGACGTACTCGGAGAACGGATCGCTTTCCAGTTGCTTGATACCCAGGGAGATACGCTCGCGCTCTGGGTCAACCGACAGGATAACGGTGTCCAGCTCGTCGCCCTTCTTGAAACGACGAACAGCTTCTTCGCCCACTTCGTTCCAGGAGATGTCGGACAGGTGAACCAGACCGTCGATGCCGCCGTCCAGACCAATGAAGATACCGAAATCGGTGATCGACTTGATGGTGCCGGAGATTTTATCGCCCTTGTTGAACTGGCCAGAGAAATCTTCCCATGGGTTAGATTTGCACTGCTTGATGCCCAGGGAGATACGACGACGCTCTTCGTCGATGTCCAGAACCATAACTTCCACTTCGTCGCCGACTTGTACGACTTTCGAAGGGTGGATGTTCTTGTTGGTCCAGTCCATTTCCGAAACGTGTACCAGACCTTCAACGCCTTCTTCCAGCTCAGCGAAGCAGCCGTAGTCGGTCAGGTTGGTTACACGAGCGGTAACGCGAGTGCTTTCTGGGTAACGGGCTTTGATAGCAACCCATGGATCTTCGCCCAGTTGCTTCAGGCCCAGGGAAACACGGTTGCGTTCGCGATCGTATTTCAGAACCTTAACGTCGATTTCGTCACCAACGTTGACGATCTCGGAAGGATGTTTGATGCGCTTCCAGGCCATGTCGGTGATGTGCAGCAGGCCGTCCACGCCACCCAGATCGACGAATGCGCCGTAATCGGTGAGGTTTTTGACGATACCTTTGACTTGCTGGCCTTCCTGCAGGGATTCCAGCAGAGCTTCACGCTCGGCGGAGTTCTCGGCTTCCAGGACGCTGCGACGGGAAACGACAACGTTGTTGCGCTTCTGGTCCAGCTTGATGACCTTGAATTCCAGCTCTTTGCCTTCCAGGTGCGTGGTGTCGCGCACTGGACGGACGTCAACCAGGGAACCTGGCAGGAACGCACGGATGCCGTTAACGTCGACAGTGAAGCCGCCTTTAACCTTACCGTTGATAACGCCCTTGACCACTTCCTCAGCTGCGAAGGCTGCTTCCAGAACGATCCAGCACTCAGCGCGCTTGGCTTTTTCACGGGACAGCTTGGTTTCACCGAAACCGTCTTCAACCGAGTCCAGAGCAACGTGAACTTCGTCACCGACATTGATAGTCAGATCGCCAGCGTCGTTGTAGAACTGCTCAAGCGGGATGAGTGCTTCAGACTTCAGGCCAGCGTGAACGGTTACCCAGCGAGCTTGGTAATCGATATCAACGATAACACCGGTGATGATGGAGCCTGCCTGAAGGTTCAGGGTTTTTAGGCTTTCTTCAAAGAGTTCCGCAAAGCTTTCGCTCATTTTAATTCCTGTAAATGAGGGCGAAGGATACGCCCATCTCCACACCCCAGACGGTGTGGGTTAGTTTCATATAGAAGAAGCGCCGCAGGACTATGACTGGTCCCCTGTGGCATTCTTGGTCACCCGGCGATATCGCGAATGGCGATCTCGCTCATGATGCGTTCAAGCACCTGATCGATGGACAACTCCGTGGAATCCAGCTGTATGGCGTCAGCCGCCGGCTTAAGCGGGGCTACCGCTCGCTGGGTGTCACGCTCGTCGCGCGCACGGATCTCATCTAGCAGACTCGACAGACTAACACCCTCGACTTTGCCCTTCAACTGCAAATATCGACGGCGCGCTCTCTCCTCGGCACTGGCGGTCAGGAAAATCTTCAGCGGCGCGCCTGGAAAAACCACGGTACCCATGTCGCGACCATCCGCGACAAGGCCCGGCGCTTCCTGGAAAGCCCGCTGGCGCTGCAGCAGCGCCTCGCGTACGGCCGGCAATGCCGCCACTTGAGAAGCACCGGAACCGACGCTTTCAGTGCGGATGACATCGCTGACTTCGTCGCCTTCCAGAATGATTCGTTGCAACTGACCGTCGGTCGCCGCAATGAACTGAACATCCAGATGAGCGGCGAGTTTCTTCAGCAGCTCTTCATTGGTCAGATCAACACCATGGTTGTGCGCAGCAAATGCCAGCAAACGGTACAGCGCACCGGAATCCAGCAGATTCCAGCCTAAACGTTTGGCCAGAATCCCGGCTACGGTGCCTTTGCCCGAGCCGCTTGGCCCGTCAATGGTGATGACCGGTGCAATGTTTTTCACGACTGAGCCTCTTGTGCCACACGAATACCGACCTGCCCGCACAGCGCGAGGAAGTTGGGGAACGACGTCGCGACGTTGGCGCAATCATGGATGCGGATCGGTGCAGTGGCGCGCAACGAGGCAACGCTGAACGCCATGGCGATACGGTGATCGCCGTGACCATGCACTTCGCCGCCGCCAATCTGGCCGCCGTCGATGATGATGCCGTCCGGGGTCGGCTGGCATTTGACGCCCAGCGCCAGCAAACCATCCGCCATGACCTGGATGCGATCCGACTCCTTGACCCGCAGCTCTTCGGCGCCGGTCAGCACGGTGCGCCCTTCGGCACAAGCAGCAGCCACGAACAACACAGGGAATTCGTCGATCGCCAACGGGACCAGCTCTTCCGGAATATCGATACCTTTGAGTTTAGCTGCCCGCACGCGCAGATCAGCCACAGGCTCGCCGCCGACTTCACGCTGATTTTCCAGAGTGATGTCCGCGCCCATGAGACGCAGGATGTCGATCACGCCAGTGCGGGTCGGGTTGATGCCGACGTGCTCAAGCACCAGCTCCGAGCCTTCGGCGATCGAGGCCGCGACCAGGAAGAACGCCGACGACGAGATGTCACCCGGAACTTCGATGTGAGTGGCAGTCAGTTTGCCGCCGGACTCAACCGAAGCCGTAGCGCCGTCAACGCTCACCGGGTAGCCGAAACCGCGCAGCATGCGCTCGGTATGGTCACGCGTCGGAGCCGGTTCAGTAACAGTGGTTTTACCTTCAGCGTACAAACCGGCGAGCAGCAGGCAGGATTTCACCTGCGCACTGGCCATCGGCATGGTGTAAGTCAGGCCTTTGAGTTTATGCCCGCCACGAATGGTCATCGGCGGACGGCCTTCGGCAGCAGTTTCGATCACGGCACCCATCTCACGCAGTGGATTGGCCACGCGATTCATCGGACGCTTGGACAGCGACGCATCGCCAGTCAAAACGCTGTCGAAGTTCTGCGCCGCCAACAGGCCGGACAGCAGACGCATCGAGGTACCGGAGTTGCCCAGATAGATCGGGCCCGGCGCCGGTTTGAGGCCGTGCAGGCCAACACCGTGGATGGTCACGCGGCCGTGGTGCGGGCCTTCGATGACCACGCCCATGTCGCGGAATGCCTGCAAGGTCGCCAGAGCATCTTCGCCCTCAAGGAAGCCTTCGACTTCGGTGACGCCTTCGGCCAGTGGGCCGAGCATGATCGAGCGGTGGGAAATCGATTTGTCACCCGGTACGCGAATCCGACCGGACAGGCGGCCACCAGGTTGAGCCAGGAAGATCAGATCGTTGGAATTCATAGCGTCCACATAGGCCCTGCGGGCCAGGATTTTACTGAAATGCTCGCGGGCAACCCGGGCGCGCGTGAAAACGCCCAACAATTGGTGCCCATCCCCTGCATCGACCGCGTCGCGCAAGGCGTCGAGGTCGCTGCGAAATGTATCGAGTGTGCGCAGGACAGCCTCGCGGTTGGCGAGGAAGATGTCGTGCCACATCACCGGGTCGCTTCCGGCGATTCTTGTGAAATCGCGAAAACCACCGGCAGCGTAACGGAAGATCTCAAGATTTTCATTGCGCTTGGCCAACGAATCAACCAGACCAAAGGCCAGCAGGTGCGGCAAATGACTGGTCGCAGCGAGCACCTCATCGTGACGCTCGACCTGCATGTGCTCGACATCGGCACCCAATTCGCGCCACAGACGATCGACCACAGCCAACGCGGCCGGGTCGGTTTGCTCAAGCGGCGTGAGGATCACTTTATGGCGACGGAACAGCTCGGCATTGGAGGCTTCCACCCCGCTCTGCTCGGAACCGGCAATCGGATGCCCCGGCACAAAACGCGGCGGCATGGCGCCAAACGCTTCGGTGGCTGCGCGCACCACATTGCCTTTGGCACTGCCGACATCAGTCAGAATCGCCTGCCCCAGATCCATGCTCGCCAACCGCGCGAGCACTTTTTCCATGGCCAGGATCGGCACTGCCAGCTGAATCACGTCAGCGCCCTGGCATGCCGCAGCCAGGTCATCCTCACAGCGATCAACCACACCCAATTCGACCGCGAGCTTGCGCGATTGCGGATCGAGATCGACCCCGACCACTTCGCGGCATATGCCGCTTTCACGCAAGCCTTTGGCAAACGAACCACCGATCAACCCCAGACCGACCACCACAAGGCGACCGATCATAGGTGCAGCAGATTGCAGTGCAGTGACATCACCCACGAGCCAGAACCTTGCGCAGCGCTTCGAGGAAACGGCTGTTTTCCGCTGGCAGACCGATGGTCACTCTCAGGTGATTCGGCATGCCGTAGTTGGCCACCGGACGCACGATCACACCTTCGCGCAGCAAACCCTGGAATACCGGGGCTGCAACTTGTGCGAGATCGACGCAGATGAAATTGCCTTTCGACTCGATCCAGCTCAGACCCAGCTCACGGAAACCGGCCTGCAGCTGCTGCATGCCCGCCTCGTTGAGCTGACGGCTTTGCGCCAGATACTCCTCGTCTTTCAGCGCTGCGCAGGCTGCTGCCAACGCGAGGCTGTTGACGTTGAACGGCTGGCGAACGCGGTTCAGCACGTCAGCAACAACCGGGGTCGACAGGCCGTAGCCAACGCGCAATGCCGCCAGACCATAAGCCTTGGAGAAAGTGCGCGACACCAGCAGGTTCGGGTAAGCGGCGAGGAAGTCCAGGCCGTCCGGCAGATCACTGCCTTCGGCGTACTCGATGTACGCCTCGTCCAGCACCACCAGCACGTGCTCCGGAACATCCTGCAGGAACTCATCCAGCGCTTCAGCGCCGAACCAGGTACCGGTCGGGTTGTTCGGGTTGGCAATGAACACCACACGGGTATTGGCATCGATGGCCGCGAGCATCGCCGGCAGGTCATGCCCCCATTCCTTGGCCGGTACCACTTTGGCCTGAGCACCAACCGCTTGAGTAGCAATCGGATACACCGCGAAAGCGTGCTCGCTGAACACGGCATTCAGACCCGGCGCCAGATAGGCACGCGCCACCAGCTCAAGAATGTCGTTGGAACCGTTGCCCAACGTGACCTGATTCAGGTCTACGCGGCACTGCTCGGCCAGCAGTGATTTCAACGCGAAACCGTTGCCGTCCGGATAACGGGTCAGCTCGGCCAACTCTTCACGGATTGCCGCCAAGGCTTTCGGGCTGGCACCCAACGGGTTTTCATTGCTGGCCAGTTTGACGATTTTTGCCGGATCCAGATCCAGCTCGCGCGCCAGTTCGTCCACAGGCTTGCCCGGAACGTACGGCGAAAGTTGTTGCACGCCCGGCTGTGCCAGAGCGAGGAAGTTGCCACTCATTTGCTACCGCCCCTTAAAGAACTGCTTTCGGGTAGGAACCCAGCACTTTGAGTGCTACTGCTTCCTGACTGATCTTTTCCAATACACCTTTGATCAACGGATCACGGTGGTGGCCGACGAAGTCGATGAAGAACACGTAGGTCCATTTGCCGCTGCGCGAAGGACGCGTTTCGATACGGGTCAGGTCGATCCCGTTGTCGTGGAACGGCACCAGCAGCTCGTGGAGCGCGCCGGGCTTGTTACTCATCGACACGATGATCGAAGTCTTGTCGTCGCCAGTCGGCGGCACTTCCTGGTTACCGATCATCAGGAAGCGCGTCGAGTTGTCCGGACGATCTTCGATCTTCTCGGCCAGACGGGTCAGGCCATACAGCCCTGCCGCCATGTCGCCGGCAATCGCCGCCGAGTTCCACTCGCCCTTGACCCGCTTGGCCGCTTCGGCGTTGCTGGAAACCGCCACGCGCTCGACATTCGGGTAGTGCGCGTCCAGCCACTTGCGGCACTGGGCCAGCGACTGCGCGTGGGAATAGATACGGCTGATGCTGTCGGTCTTGGTGTTTTCACCGACCAACAGGTGATGGTGAATACGCAGCTCGACTTCGCCACAGATGACCATGTCGTGCTCAAGGAAGCTGTCCAGCGTGTGGTTGACCGCGCCTTCGGTGGAGTTTTCCACCGGGACCACGCCAAAATTCACCGCACCGGCCGCCACCTCACGGAACACTTCGTCGATCGCCGCCATTGGCTTGCTGATGACAGCGTGACCGAAGTGTTTCATCGCTGCGGCTTGGGTGAAGGTGCCTTCAGGACCGAGGTAAGCCACTTTCAACGGCTGCTCCAGCGCCAGGCACGACGACATGATTTCGCGGAACAACCGCGCCATCTCTTCGTTGCCCAGCGGCCCCTGATTGCGCTCCATCACACGCTTGAGCACCTGAGCCTCACGCTCAGGACGATAGAACACCGGCACTTCGCCTTCGGCCAGCGAGGCCATCTTTACGCGCGCGACTTCCTGGGCGCAACGCGCACGCTCACTGATCAGCTCCATGACTTTGGTGTCCAGAGCGTCAATGCGAACGCGCAGTGCCTTGAGTTCTTGCTCGGACATCAGCCGTGTTCCTTCTCGAATTCAGCCATGTACGCCACCAGCGCGTTGACCGCGGTGATGTCGACGGCGTTGTAGATGGAGGCGCGCATGCCGCCCACGGAGCGGTGGCCCTTGAGGTTGAGCAGACCGCGCGCTTCGGCACCGACCAGGAACGGCTTGTCCAGACGATCATCGGCCAGACGGAATGGCACGTTCATCCACGAGCGGTCCGACTTGTTGATCGGGTTGCTGTAGAGGCCGCTGGCGTCAATGAAGTCGTACAGCGTGCGCTGCTTGACGTCGTTGAGCCTGGCGATCGCTTCAACGCCACCCTGCTCCTTCAGCCACTGGAACACCAGCCCCGACAGATACCAGGCCAGGGTCGGCGGGGTGTTGTACATCGAGCCGTTATCCGCCGCGACTTTATAGTCGAGCATGGTCGGGCACAGCGCGCGCGCCTTGCCCAGCAAGTCTTCGCGGATGATGTTGACGACGATGCCGCTCGGGCCGATGTTCTTCTGTGCGCCGGCGTAGATCATGCCGAAACGCGAGATATCGACTGGACGCGAAAGGATGTCCGAAGACATGTCGGCCACCAGCGGCACGTCACCGACTTCCGGGATCCACTGGAATTCCAGACCGCCGATGGTTTCGTTCGGCGCGTAGTGAACGTAAGCGGCGTCTTTCGACAGGTTCCACTCGTTCTGGCCCGGGATGGCGAAATAGTCGTAAGGCTTGGCGGTGGCGGCGACGTTGACGTGGCCGTAGCGCGAGGCTTCTTCGATGGCTTTCTGCGACCAGATACCGGTGTCGATGTAGTCGGCAGAACCGCCTTCAGGCAGCAGGTTCAGTGGGATCTGCGCGAATTGCTGGCTGGCGCCACCTTGCAGAAACAGCACTTTATAGTTCGACGGGATATTCAGCAGGTCACGCAGATCCTGCTCGGCCTGAGTGGCGATGGACACGAACTCATCGCTGCGATGGCTCATTTCCATGACCGAAAGACCCTTGCCGTGCCAATCAAGGAGTTCACCTTGAGCACGTTGCAGGACAGCTTCAGGAAGCGCCGCAGGACCGGCGCAGAAGTTAAAGGCTCGCTTGCTCACATCCAATCTCGCTCTGATTTGGTGGTATCACGCAATAAATCACACTACCGATCAACACGGCCCTGTGGGAGCGAGCCTGCTCGCGAATGCATCACCGCGGTGCGTCAGAGGTACCGCAGCGCCTGCATTCGCGAGCAGGCTCGCTCCCACAGGGGATCTCCATGATGTCGAAATTTCATACCGGACAAATAACAAGGGGGCGAATTCTCATCCGCCCCCTCGTTTGTCCGCTTATTCTTGCGGTTCTTCGTCTGCTGCGGCGTCGAGTTGCTGGTCTTCGCCAGCATCGTCGATCACGACGCGGCCTTCGAATTCCTCGCCCTCTTCACCTTCAAGCTCATCACCTTCGACTTCCGAAGGCTCCTGAACCCGCTCCAGCCCGACCAGGGTTTCATCCTTGGCCAGCTTGATCAGCGTCACACCTTGAGTGTTACGGCCCAGGCTCGATACTTCGTCGACACGGGTACGCACCAGGGTGCCCTGATCGGAGATCAGCATAATCTCTTCACCGTCCTGCACCTGAACCGCGCCGACCAGACGGCCGTTACGCTCGTTGCTGACCATGGCGATCACGCCCTGACCGCCACGCTTGTATTCAGGGAACTCGGTGATCGCCGTGCGCTTGCCGTAGCCGCGCTCGGAAGCGGTGAGAATCTCACTGCCCTCTTCCGGAATCAGCATGGAGATCAGCTTCTGCCCTTCCGGCAGACGCATACCACGCACACCGCGAGCAGTACGACCCATGGCGCGAACTTCGGATTCCTTGAAGCGCGTCACTTTGCCGCCGTCGGAGAACAGCATGATTTCCTGCTCGCCGTCGGTGACAGCTGCAGAGATCAGGATGTCGCCTTCGTCCAGTTCCAGCGCGATCAGACCCACGCTGCGCTGACGGCTGAAGGCCACCAGCGGAGTTTTCTTCACGGTGCCGTTGGCGGTCGACATGAAGATGAACGGCGCCTTCTTGCGGTCAGCAGCTTTGATACGGGCACGACGTTCTTCGTCGGTCTCGTTGCTGTTTTCGATTTCTTCTACATCAGCCTCGGCGCCTTCGGCTTCTTCTTCATCAGCCTGACGCTTCATGGCTTCGAGATCGACCGGCAGCATGGTGGTGATGTACTCGCCTTCGCTCAATGGCAGAAGGTTGACCAGCGGACGACCACGGGCGGCGCGGGAGGCCTCCGGAATCTCGTAGGTCTTGAGCCAGTACACCTTGCCTTTGCTGGAGAACAGCAGCAGCGTGGTATGGCTGTTGGCAACCAGCAGGTGAGCGATGTAGTCCTCATCCTTGACGCCGGTCGCCGATTTGCCTTTACCGCCACGACGCTGAGCCTGGTACGCAGCCAATGGCTGGGTCTTGGCGTAGCCACCGTGGGAGATAGTCACGACGCGCTCTTCTTCCGGGATCATGTCACCCAGGGTCAGGTCGAGACGGGCATCGAGAATTTCGGTGCGGCGCACGTCGCCATATTCGGCGCGGATCACTTCCAGCTCTTCGCGGATCACTTCCATCAGGCGCACGGCGCTGTTGAGGATGCGGATCAGCTCGCCAATCTGGTTGAGGATCTCTTGATACTCGGCCAGCAGTTTTTCGTGTTCCAGACCGGTCAGACGGTGCAGACGCAGTTCCAGAATGGCTTGCGCCTGTTCTGGCGACAGGAAGTACTTGCCTTCGCGCAGACCGTATTGCGGATCGAGGTTTTCCGGACGGCACGAATCGGCACCGGCACGCTCAACCATCGCCACTACCGCCGAGGATTCCCACGGCGTGCTGATCAGCGCTTCTTTCGCTTCCGACGGGGTCGGCGAGGCTTTGATCAGGGCGATAACCGGGTCGATGTTCGACAGGGCAACGGCCTGGCCTTCGAGGATGTGACCACGCTCGCGCGCCTTGCGCAGTTCGAACACGGTGCGACGGGTGACGACTTCGCGACGGTGACGGACGAAGGCTTCCAGCAGATCCTTGAGGTTAAGGATGCGTGGACGGCCGTCGATCAGCGCAACGATGTTGATGCCGAATACCGATTGCAGCTGGGTCTGCGCGTAGAGGTTGTTGAGGATCACCTCAGGCACTTCGCCGCGACGCAGTTCGATCACGACGCGCATACCGTCCTTGTCGGACTCGTCGCGCAGTTCGGTGATGCCTTCCAGCTTCTTCTCTTTGACCAGCTCGGCGATCTTCTCGATCAGACGCGCCTTGTTCAACTGGTAAGGGAGTTCGGTGATGACGATCTGCTGACGACCACCGACCTTGTCGATGTCTTCAATGATCGAGCGGGCGCGCATGTAAATGCGCCCGCGACCGGTGCGGTAGGCTTCGATGATGCCAGCGCGACCGTTGATGATCGCCGCGGTCGGGAAGTCCGGACCGGGGATGTATTGCATCAGCTCGTCGACGGTCAGCTCGGGGTTGTCGATGAGCGCCAGGCAACCGTCGATGACTTCACCGAGGTTGTGCGGCGGAATGTTGGTCGCCATACCCACGGCGATACCGCTGGAGCCGTTGACCAGCAGGTTGGGGATACGGGTCGGCATGACCGCCGGGATCATTTCGGTGCCGTCGTAGTTCGGCACCCAGTCCACGGTTTCTTTGTGCAGGTCAGCCAACAGTTCGTGCGCCAGCTTGGTCATGCGCACTTCGGTGTATCGCATGGCCGCAGCGTTGTCGCCGTCGACCGAACCGAAGTTGCCCTGACCGTCGACCAGCAGGTAGCGCAGGGAGAAAGGCTGAGCCATACGAACGATGGTGTCGTACACCGCAGTATCACCGTGCGGGTGATACTTACCGATCACGTCGCCGACAACACGGGCAGATTTCTTGTACGGCTTGTTGTAGTCGTTGCCCAGCTCGCTCATCGCGAACAGTACGCGACGGTGCACGGGCTTGAGGCCATCGCGCGCATCCGGCAGTGCACGGCCGACGATTACGCTCATCGCGTAGTCGAGGTAGGACTGCTTCAGCTCGTCTTCGATATTGACCGGGAGGATTTCTTTGGCCAGTTCGCCCATGAGAAGCCTGATTCCTTTTTCTGGTGAAACTTCGTCATATCCATATGGGACCAACGAAGCTCGTCGGGGCAGGCCGAGTGCCATGCGCCGACTTACGACAAATCAACATTGGATCGTGGATTTGCGCAGTAAAGACAGCTCCGTGGAGCTGCCTCGGAAAACGCCGGATGTTATCACAAAGGCCGCCACGCACCTATCCCCCAGATGCGCATGGAGCATAGTTAGTTGACCGGTGACAGGCTTAACGGGGACGAGAGAAGCTCAGAGCTTCTTTGAATGCAGATTTGTGGTGTGGATTAGCGATGTTTATTGACTTTTAGGGCCCCTTCGCGAGCAAGCTCGCTCCCACATTATTCTGTGGTGATCACAAAACCTGTGGGAGCGAGCTTGCTCGCGAAGGGGTCGACGCAGGATTCAAGCCTGTTAATGCAGGCGTTTGCGGCACATCAACTGGGCCATTTTCGCGGTGTCCGGGCGCTCGACGATGCCTTTCTCGGTGACGATCGCGTCAATCAGGTCCGCCGGGGTCACGTCAAACACCGGGTTGAACGCGTCAACGTCCGCGCCGACACGTTTGCCGCCGACTTCCAGCAACTCGGCGCCGTCACGCTCCTCGATCGGAATGTCGTCACCGCTGGCCAGATTCATGTCGATGGTCGAACTCGGCGCTACCACCATGAACCGTACGCCGTGGTGCATGGCGTTGACCGCCAGTTGATAGGTGCCGATCTTGTTGGCCACGTCGCCGTTAGCGGTGATGCGGTCAGCGCCGACAATCACCCAGGTCACGCCTTTGGTTTTCATGATGTGCGCGGCGGCGGAGTCGGCATTCAGCGTCACCGGGATGCCCTCATTGGCCAGTTCCCACGCAGTCAAGCGCGAGCCCTGCAGCCATGGACGGGTTTCATCGGCGTAAACACGCTCGACCATGCCTTCCAGATAAGCCGCACGAATCACCCCCAGCGCCGTGCCGAAACCGCCAGTGGCCAGCGCGCCAGTATTGCAGTGGGTGAGAATCGCCTGGGCATTGCCCTGATGCTTGCGGATCAGATCAACGCCGAGTTGCGCCATGGTCAGGTTGGCTTCGCGGTCGCTTTCGTGAATGGCGATGGCTTCAGCTTCCAGCGCCGCCAGCGGATCGGCGTTTTCCTTCAGGCGATCGAGCCGATCATGCATGCGGCCAAGGGCCCAGAACAGATTGACCGCCGTCGGACGGGAATCGGCCAGCAGGGCAAAATCCTCTTCCAGTGCCGCATACCAGTCGCCACCTTCGGCGATCCGCGCACGGGCCGCGAGGACAATGCCATACGCCGCACTGATGCCAATGGCCGGCGCGCCACGCACCACCATCGAGCGAATCGCTTCAGCCACGCCGGCGGCGCTGGTGTAGGCAATCCACGTTTCTTCGAACGGCAAAATACGCTGATCCAGCAGGTGGAGCGCGCCATCTCGCCAATCGATGGCCTTTACTTTCTCCGCAGCCAACAGTCGATCGCGCATCCCTCACCCCGCACTCATGAACAAAAGCCGCCGATTATAGCGATCCCCCCGCGAAGACGCTCGGGTATACTTCGCCATCCTTTACAAAAGCACTGGAACCGACCCTCGATGCCGAAACCTGCCATTGCGCTCGACTTATTATTGCTGCCGACCTGGCTGGTACCCGTCGAACCTGCAGGCGTTGTGCTCAAGGAGCACGGCCTGGGCATCCGCGACGGTCGCATCGTGTTTATCGGCCCGCGCGCCGAAGCATTGAAGTGTAACGCCACGGAAGTTCGCGAACTGCCGGATGTGCTGCTCGCCCCCGGCCTGATCAACGCGCATGGCCATGCGGCGATGACGCTGTTCCGTGGCCTGGCCGATGATCTGCCGCTGATGACCTGGCTGGAAAACCACATCTGGCCGGCCGAGGCCAAGTGGGTCGATGAAGATTTCGTCCGTGACGGCACCGACCTGGCCATCGCCGAGCAGATCAAGGGCGGCATCACCTGCTTCTCGGACATGTATTTCTTTCCGAAAGTCGCCAGCGAGCGCGTGCACAACAGCGGCATTCGCGCGCAGATCGCCATTCCGATCCTTGATTTCCCGATCCCGGGCGCCAGCAGTGCCGATGAAGCCATCCGTCAGGGCGTCGAGTTGTTCGGCGACTTGAAGCATCACGAACGGATCAAGATCACCTTTGGCCCTCATGCACCGTACACCGTCGGCGACGAGAACCTGGAAAAAATCCGCGTAATCGCCGAGGAGCTGGACGCCTCGATCCACATGCACGTTCACGAAACCGCGTTCGAAGTTCAGCAATCATTGGAACAGCTCGGCGAACGTCCGTTGGCGCGCCTCGGCCGCCTCGGCTTGCTCGGCCCGCGCTTCCAGGCCGTGCACATGACCCAGATCAGCGAGGATGACCTGGCGTTGCTGGTAGAAAGTAACACCAGCGTGATCCATTGCCCGGAATCCAACCTCAAACTGGCCAGCGGCTTCTGCCCGGTCGAGCGCTTGTGGCAGGCCGGGGTGAATGTTGCGATCGGCACCGATGGCGCGGCGAGCAATAACGATCTGGATCTGCTGGGCGAAACCCGCACCGCCGCGCTGCTGGCCAAAGCCGTTGCCGGTTCGGCTACCGCGCTGGACGCCCATCGAGCGCTGCGCATGGCCACACTGAATGGCGCGCGCGCACTGGGCATCGAAGCACAGGTTGGCTCGCTGGAAATCGGCAAAGCCGCCGACATCGTCGCTTTTGACCTGTCCGGCCTGGCGCAGCAACCGGTGTATGACCCGGTTTCGCAGCTTATCTATGCCACCGGTCGCGACTGCGTGAAACACCTGTGGGTCGCCGGCAAACAACTGCTCGACGACCGGCGTCTGACCCGACTCGACGAAGAACAATTGGGCGCCACCGCCCGGGCCTGGGGCCAGCGCATCAGCGGCCACACCGAATCGTAAACACCTCGGCACAAACGCCGGGGCTACAACCCTTTTTAAAGCTTTAGAGGAATTGAACATGAGTAACGTCGACCACGCCGAAATCGCCAAATTCGAAGCCCTGGCCCATCGCTGGTGGGACCGCGAAAGCGAATTCAAACCGCTGCACGACATCAACCCGCTGCGGGTCAACTGGATTGACGAGCGGGTCAATCTGGCCGGCAAGAAAGTCCTCGACGTCGGTTGCGGCGGCGGCATCCTCAGCGAAGCCATGGCCCAACGCGGCGCCACCGTGATGGGCATCGACATGGGCGAGGCGCCACTGGCGGTCGCGCAACTGCATCAGCTGGAATCCGGCGTCAGCGTCGAATACCGCCAGATCACCGCCGAAGCCCTGGCCGAAGAAATGCCCGAGCAGTTCGACGTAGTGACCTGCCTGGAAATGCTCGAGCACGTACCGGATCCATCGTCGGTGATCCGCGCCTGCTTCCGCATGGTCAAACCGGGCGGCCAGGTGTTCTTCTCGACCATCAACCGCAACCCGAAGGCGTACCTGTTCGCCATCATCGGCGCTGAATACATCATGAAGTTGCTGCCGCGCGGCACCCACGACTTCAAGAAATTCATCCGCCCGTCCGAGCTCGGTGCCTGGAGCCGCATGGCCGGCCTGACCGTCAAGGACATCATCGGCCTGACCTACAACCCGCTGACCAAGCACTACAAGCTGGCCAACGACGTTGACGTCAACTACATGATCCAGACCCTGCGCGAGGAGTAAGCCGATGGCCATCAGAGCAGTTCTCTTCGACATGGACGGCACCCTGCTCGACACGGCGCCGGACTTCATCGCCATCTGCCAGGCAATGCGCGCCGATCGCGGCCTGCCGCCGATGAACGACAAGCACATTCGCGACGAGATTTCCGGCGGCGCGAAAGCCATGGTCGCGGTGACGTTCTCGATGGACCCGGAATCGCCGGGCTTCGAAGAACTGCGTCTGGAGTTCCTTGAGCGCTATCTGGTCGGCTGCGCGGTGCACAGCAAGCTGTTCGACGGCATGGGCGAACTGCTCGCCGACATCGAGAAGGCCAACCTGATCTGGGGCGTGGTGACCAACAAGCCGTTGCGCTTTGCCGAGCCGATCATGCAACAACTGGGACTGGCCGAGCGTTCGGCACTGCTGATCTGCCCGGATCACGTGAAGAACAGCAAGCCGGATCCGGAACCGTTGATCCTTGCGTGCAAGATGCTTGATCTGGATCCGTCGACGGTGCTGTTTGTCGGCGATGATCTGCGTGATATCGAATCCGGGCGCGATGCCGGGACTAAAACGGCTGCGGTGACTTTCGGCTACATCCACCCGGACGATAACCCTCGCCACTGGGGCGCGGATGTCGTCGTGGATCATCCGTCGGAGTTGCGCAAGGTGCTCGATAGCGCGCTTTGCAGCTGCTGAGACCTGACGCAGAGCGTCATTGGCCGCATTCCCACGCGGAGCGTGGGAACGATCTGACTCTTGATGAGGTTTTTATGTTTGATTATTCCGCTCGTCCCGAATTACTCAAGGATCGGGTCATTCTGGTCACCGGTGCCGGTCGTGGCATTGGTGCGGCTGCGGCGAAAACCTACGCCGCCCACGGCGCCACCGTATTGCTGCTGGGCAAGACCGAAGCGAACCTGACGCAGGTCTACGACGAGATCGAAGCGGCAGGCCACCCGCAGCCGGCGGTGATTCCGTTCAACCTCGAAACCGCCCTGCCCCACCAGTACGACGAGCTGGCCGCGATGATCGAGAGCGAATTCGGTCACCTCGACGGATTGCTGCACAACGCTTCGATCATCGGCCCACGCACGCCGATCGAGCAGTTGTCCGGGGAAAACTTCATGCGCGTCATGCAGGTCAACGTCAACGCCATGTTCATGCTGACCAGCACCCTGCTGCCGCTGCTCAAGCTGTCACAAGACGCGTCGGTGGTGTTCACCTCCAGCAGCGTCGGGCGTAAGGGCCGGGCGTACTGGGGTGCTTATGGCGTATCGAAATTCGCCACTGAAGGTTTGATGCAAACCCTGGCCGATGAAGTCGATGGTGTGGCGCCAGTCCGCTCGAACAGCATCAACCCCGGCGGTACGCGCACCAGCATGCGTGCTCAGGCCTACCCGGGCGAAAACCCGCTGAACAACCCGACGCCCGAGGAGATCATGCCGGTCTACCTGTACCTGATGGGCCCGGACAGTACCGGCATCAATGGCCAGGCCTTCAACGCGCAATAACTGCCATACGTCGCATTTGTTGCCGCGGCAGATTCCTGTCGCGGCATGCATTTGCCGCTGACGACCGTCACAATTCAGTCAATTTTCCAGCGCACCCCTCTCACCCCCATAGCCAAACCATTGATTCCAAACGGTTTAAAAAAATACGAACCGAATGGCACGACTTTCGCTCTAATTTCCCTCAAAGCAAGCCACGTGAAGGCAATGGGGCGAGGCCGATTTCGATAGCTTACTAATCGTCATCCGGCAGACTAAACTTACGCCAAACGTCCTACGGGACTGATGGATCAGTATGACGCGCAGCCCATAGCCGCTCTCACCCAGCCTGTAAGACAGACTTACTGCTAAGGGTTCACGCCATATGAAATCACCCTCCCAGACCAATGCAATTGACTTTGACAGTGCCAAATTGCAACGCCTGGGCTTTGGTCAACTGCCTCCCCTTCTGGAGCGACCGACCAGCCTGGCGCAATTGCGCCAGCAAATGAGCCTGCAACTGCAGACCAGCCTTGAGCCGCAACGCATCCTCGGTCTGTTTTTCCGCGAAGTTCAGCGCCTTGTGCCGCTGGACGCGCTTAGCTATGTGCACCAGGGCAGCGATTTGCGCCTGGAGTTCGGCACCCGCGGTCATCACTCGATCAGCTATAGCCTCAGCCACGAAGGCGAGCACATGGGCGAACTGATATTCCGCCGCAACCAGCGCTTCAACGAACTGGATCAGGGCAACCTTGAATCGCTGTTGTCGTCGCTGCTGTACCCGATGCGCAATGCCCTGCTCTACCGCGCCGCCACGCAGAGCGCCCTGCGTGATCCGTTGACCGGCGCCGGTAACCGCATCGCCATGGAGCAGACCTTGCAGCGCGAGATCGACATGTCGCGTCGCCATGTGCAGCCGCTCTCGGTGCTGATGCTCGACATCGATCATTTCAAACGGGTCAACGACAGCCATGGCCACAGCGCCGGCGATGACGTACTTAAAGCCATCGCGGCGACCATCAAGGCGCAGCTGCGCAACGTCGACATGGTATTTCGTTACGGTGGCGAAGAGTTTCTGGTGCTGCTGTCCAATACCAGCCGGGATGCGGCCGCAATGGTCGGCGAACGTTTGCGTTATGCGACGCAGGCAGCTGAATACTATGCGGACGGGCAGTTGATCGAACTGACCGTGAGCCTGGGATGTTCGACGTTGTTGCCGGGCGAATCGGCCGATAGCTTGCTGCGCCGCGCCGACAGTGCGTTGTACGTGGCCAAGCGTGAAGGACGTAACCGGTTGGCCATGGCCGGCTGACTTTTCCAGACACCCCAAAACCACTGTAGGAGTGAGCCTGCTCGCGATGACGATCTGCCATTCAACACTGATGTTGACTGACAGTCCGCTATCGCGAGCAGGCTCACTCCTACATTTTTACGCGGTGTATCAGCTCTCGACTACCGCCCTGCGCTCCCGGTTGACCAATAGGCGTTCCGACGTCTCCAGTTGCATGCAGCGCTCCAGAAACAGGTACATGTAGTCGTAGCTCTTGCACACCGCCTGACGCAGTTCAGCCTGCAAGGCCTTGCTCGGGTTCATCCCGGCCAGGGTGCAGATGATTTCCAGCGCTTCCCAGGGATGGGCATCGTCGTACTGGGCATGCATCTTCAGCCACTTCATGGCCCGTTTGCGATCCTCTTCGGGAAACGCTGCGGCATATACGCCGGTGGAGCAGACCAGCGCCGACCACTCCCCGGTCGCGCCTTCAATCGCATAGTTGGTCGCGGCGATGGCCACAATCAGCGAATCAGCCGAACTGGTGTGCCAGCACCAGTGACTCAGCGCATGCAGTTCCGGCGGCACATGCTGGGCCTGAAGGTCCTCCAGACTGACGCCATGGGCACGACTCCAATGCACCCAGTAATCGGCGTGATTGAGTTCGACGCGGATATTGCGCATCAGCCAGCGCCGCGCCATGTCTTCGCCCGGGTGACGGGCAAACCTGGTTTTGGTGAGATTCTGCGCCATGTACAACGCAAACTGCTCAACCACCGGCCAGCCCCCGATCAGGTACTGACGCATGGTTCTGGCGCTGAGCTTGTTATCACGCATGCGCAGGTAAAGTTCATGTTCGACAACCCGGCGCTTGCTCTCGCTGCAATCCTGAATGAGCTGTTGCGCCCAGGCTGGATAACTTGCAGCTTCCATGAGTGGTCCGGTTCGGTTGAATGTGTCGATCACTGTTCGGCTCCTTTTGATTTGTGATTATAAGGATCGGCGAGAGACTTCAACGGAACGTGCCAGGCGCTTTGAATAACAGCGGTTGCGGTCTGGCGGGCCGACTTTGCAAACTGTCACAGGTAAACAACTGTGGACGCTCGATGACATAACCCTGAGCGTAATCCACTCCAATTTCAAGCAATGCCTGCTCGATCTGGGTTGTTTCAACAAACTCGGCAATTGTCTGCTTACCCATGACATGCCCGATGTGATTGATCACTTCGACCATTGCGCGGTTAATCGGGTCGTCCAGCATATCCTTTACGAAACTCCCGTCGATCTTCAGGAAGTCTACAGGCAAATGTTTCAGATAAGCGAATGAAGACATTCCGGCGCAAAAATCATCTAACGAAAAGTAGCAACCTAAGCCTTTGAGTTCATTAATAAATCTTATTGCACTGCCCAGATTTGCAATTGCACTGGTTTCTGTAATTTCAAAACAAATCATTTCAGGCGGTATTGCGTAGTTAACAAACTGTTCTCGCAGAAAGTGCAAAAACGCGTCATCTCCTATAGTAATGCCTGACAGATTAATCGCACACATCGCTAAGGGCTCTTGATGTTCTTGTGCAATACATTGAGCAATAACCTTGAACACGTTCTGAACTACCCAACGGTCCAGTTGACTCATCAAACCATAACGCTCGGCGGCGGGAATGAAACTGTCCGGCAGGATCATCCGCCCGGCTTCATCATGCAGACGCAGCAGAATCTCGATGTGCCCGCCCTTGTTGTCACCCGACTTGAGCGGGGCGATTTCCTGGGCGTACAGGCAAAAACGGTTTTCTTCCAGCGCCATGTGCAGGCGCTGCACCCACGCCATTTCGCCAAAGCGCAGCGACAGTTCGGAATCATCGGCGTGGTAGACCTGCACCCGGTTGCGGCCCTTTTCCTTGGCCATGTAACAGGCCATGTCGGCCGCGCGCAGTGAGGCTTCGAGGGTCGTCGGGGTCTGCGCGATATGCACCAGGCCAATGCTCACCGTGGTCAGGAACGGCCGGCCCTTCCAGACAAAATGCAGGTTCTGCACCGTCTGGCGCAGCGCCTCGGCAATCTTCTCGGCCGCGTCCGGGGCGCAGTTCTCCAGCAGAATGCCGAACTCATCACCGCCCAGGCGCGCCAGCGTGTCGCCCTCGCGCAGCCCTGATTGCAGCAGCGTACAAATGTGCCGCAACAACTCATCGCCGGCGGCGTGACCGCAGGTGTCGTTGACCAGTTTGAATTGATCGAGGTCGAGGAACATCAGCGCATGCCGCCCGGAATGGCGCGTGAGGTTGTGCAGCGCCTGCTCCAGCCGGTATTCGAACTCGCGACGGTTGGCCAGTCCGGTCAGCGCATCATGGGTCGCCTGCCACGACAGATTGGCGATGTATTGCCGCTCCTGAGTCATGTCGTGCAACACCAGCACCGTGCCGCTGACCTTGCCGGCATTGCGGATCGGCGCGCCGACCAGCGTCACCGACAACGTCGTGCCATCCAGGCGCTGGATCAGTTTCGAATGCTCACTGCCGCCACTGAGTTTGCCGCTGAGAATGTGCTCGATCAGCGTCAGGCCTTCGGCCTGAGCGTTGTCGTCGAGCAAATTGAACAGCGCGGCCAGCGGCAGGCCGGCCGCCTGCTCGGCCTTCCAATGGGTCATGGCCTCAGCGGCGGGGTTCATGTAATCGATGGCGCCGCTGACATCGGTGGTGATGACGCCATCACCGATCGAATGCAAGGTGACGTGCGCCCGATCCTTCTCCAGTTGCAGCGCCTCGGCAAAAGCGTGGCGCTGCTTGAGCAGTTTGTGTGTGCGCCACAAGGCCAGCACGATCAGCCCAAGTGCCGTGGCCAGATTGGTTAACAACAACAGTCGCAGAATCATCCGCGAGCCTTCGCCCAAGGCATCACTGAAGGCTTTTGCGGCCGGGGTCACGCCATCGTTGACGGCAAAAATCCGCGCCTTCCAGCGCTGGATATCGGCACTGTTCGCGGTGTTCTGCGAGATGCTACGGTGCATCTCCTGCGCCACGTCATCCAGTTCGACCAGATAGGCGTCACCGACCGTCCAGCGATCGATGGCGGTTTCCAGATAACTGAAATGGCGGAAGTTGAGGTACAGCCAGATCAGGCTGGAGACGTCGTCCGGGTGGTTGCCACCCTTGAGAATACCTTCGCGCGCTGCGGCCAGATCCGGCGGTTGATGATCCAGCGCCAGACGCAATTGATGCCCGCCTTGCGGCACGGCAATCGCGTTACGGTATTTGAGAAAAATCGCCTCGTCGCGGCTGTCGGCGTACAGATTGAGGTAGTAAATCGCGTCTTTCTGGCCCTTGGACCAGAGGCTTTCGCCAGCGACATAACCGCGAACGGCCGAGAGCACGTAAAGACTCACGCCGCCCAATAACGCCTGAAACAACACGACGGCAATAAATGGCCAGACGATGCCCAACAACCGTGGCGTTCCGAGAGTCCGCTTTTGCTTCATGAGATCCCTTGCGCAAGCACTGCCAGATGAACACCGGAAAATCCCGCTCCTGACAGCTCAGCCTAGGCTAATTTTCGACAAGTCAAAGGGACAGCTCTGCCGTCCTCCAGGTCGATTGCGCAAATGGCTGGCCTGCTTGAGCGTTCCGGGTGATTTTACTCAATGCAATTCAAGCACTAAGCACAGAAACCGGAACGAAACTCAAGGGCGCTGGATCTGCTGCAGGTGACCATAAAGCTTGGCATACAGGCCACCATCGGCAATCAATTGCTGATGATCACCGTCTTCAGCAACCTGACCACCGTCGAACACCAGCACGCGATCAGCCTGCTTCACCGCTGACAGCCGGTGGGCAATGATCAGCGTGGTGCGGCCATTGAGGAAGCGCGCCATGGCCTGATGCAGGTTGTACTCGGTGGCGGCGTCGAGGGCCGAGGTGGCTTCGTCGAGGATGACGACTTTCGGCTCGGCGAGGATCATCCGCGCGATGGCCAGACGTTGCCGCTGGCCGCCCGACAAGCGCACGCCGGAGCGGCCGACGATACTGTCCAGGCCATTGGGCAAGGCGCGGATGGTCGCTTCGAGCTGAGCGATTTCCAGTGCTTGCCAGCAGGCTTCGTCACTGCGGGTGCGGCCCATGGTCAGGTTGGCGCGCACGGTATCGTTGAACAGCGCCGGGTGTTGCAGCACCACGGCGACGTTTTCCCGCACCGTGTCCAGGCCGATTTCCTGCTGGGTCGAACCGCCGAAACGAATGCTACCGGCCAATGGCGTATACAGCCCGAGCAGCAATTGCACCAAGGTACTTTTGCCGCCACCACTGGCGCCGACAATCGCGACTTTTTCCCCGGGGGCAATCGACAGGTCGAGTTGGTCCAGCACCAGCTCATCGCCATAACCAAAGCTCAGGCCCTGCACCTGAATGCCGACGGTGTCACGGCCCTTGAACGGATCGACACCGCCGGGGTATTGCGGCTCATCGGCACGCGCCAGCAGCTCGTTGATCCGCGTCAGGGCGCCACCCGCCGCGTAGTAGGCGTATTGCAGATTGAGCAGTTGTTCGACCGGACCGATCATGAACCACAGGTAACTGAACACCGCGAGCATCTGGCCGATTGACAAGTCGGAGAACAGTACCGTGAGCATCGCCGCCGCACGAAAGATGTCGATGCCGAACTGAAACAGCAAACCGCTGGCGCGGTTCGAGGCGTCGGTTTTCCACTGCGAGTTGACCGCGTAATTGCGCACTTCCTGCGCACGCAGGCCGAGTCGCCCGAGAAAGAAGCCCTGACGGTTGCCGGCGCGGATTTCCTGAATCGCATCGAGGGTTTCGCTCAATGCCTGAGTGAAGCGTGAGGTACTGTCGTTCTCAAGTTTCTTCAGGTGTTTGACCCGCTTGCCCAACTGCACCGTGGCGTAGATCACCAGCGGGTTGAACAGCAGAATCAGCAGCGCCAGTTTCCAGTGCATCCACATCAGGATGCTCGCGGTGCCGACCAGCGTCAGCATCGCCACCAGAAAACGGCTGAGGGTTTCGCCAACGAATTTGTCGAGGGTATCGAGGTCCGTGACCAAGTGTGTGGTCACCGTGCCGCTACCGAGGCTTTCGTATTCGCCGAGGGAAATGCGCTTGAGGCGTTCGATCAGACGCACGCGAATGCGATAAACGATGTCTTTGGCCAGCCGTGCGAACAGCCGCGACTGCAACACGCCAAAGCACAGCGAGCCACAACGCAAAGTCAGGGTGACCAACAGCATCAAGCCGATGTAACCCGCCGCCTGCTGCCACATTGTCGGCAGTACATGGTTCATCACTTTCAGTGCCGCATCGCCGTGGCCGAGCAACACCTCATCGACCAGCAACGGCAACAGCAACGGAATCGGCACGCTGCATAGCGTCGCCAGAACGGCCACGCCGTTAGCGATCCACAGGGATTTTTTGTGTGTCAGTGCCAGTCGCCGGACTTCTGCCCAGCTCAGCCGGTCGACACGCTTTACGGCTGGCGTGTCATCGGCCAGATCAGACACAGGCCGCACGCTCCAGCCATCGACCCAGTAACGGCGACAGTTCGCTGAGCGGTTGATAGCCGTTGGTCAGCAGGGCCAGTTGGCCATTGCGCTCGGCGAGCAGAGTCGGAAAACCGGCGATGCCGAGATCCTGCACCCAACTGAAATCGGCCTGAGTCGCTTTGTGTTGATCGGCATGATCGAACAACGCGGCAAATTCGATGCGCGGCACGCCGGCCTTTTCTGCCAGCTCAACCAGCACGCTGGCCTGAGTGACATCGCGACCTTCGGCGTAAAACGCCTGCTGGATCAGTCCGACCAGTGTCCACGCGCAATCCGGCGCCAGGCTGCGCGCCGTGACGATTGCGCGGCAGGCCGGCTCAGTGTCGTAGACGAAACCGTCGGGCAACGCGCCGTCAAACTTGAACGGCTGGCCGGTGGCCTCGGTGACCGCTTGCCAGTGCTCAAGAATATAGCGCCGTGTGGTCGGCTCCAGCGCCGAACCGCTGCCAGTGCGCAACCCGCCGACCACCAGATGCAGCTCGACTCCGGCGGCTTGCGCCTGCTCGACCAATGCCTTGGCCACCGGAGCAAACCCCCAGCACCACGAACACATCGGATCCATCACATAGAGCAGGCGCGCAGACATGGTTAAGCCTCGGTGGATGCTTGCTTGTAGTTGTAGCCGATCGGGTGCGGCATGTTGCGCGCCTTGGCCAGTTCGATCTGCTTCTGCCGATCGATGGCGCTGCGGCGGGTCTTCTCGCTCAACTTGTCCCAGCAATGCGGGCAACTGATGCCGGCGACGTAATGCTCGGAGGCGCGATCTGCAACACTGACCGGGGTGCGGCAGGCATGACATTGATCGTAGTCGCCTTCGCTGAGGTCGTGACGCACGGTCACGCGGTTGTCGAATACAAAGCAGTCGCCCTGCCACTTGGTTTCTTCCTGCGGCACCTCTTCAAGGTACTTCAGGATGCCACCCTTGAGGTGGTAAACCTCTTCATAGCCTTCGCTGAGCATGTAGCTCGAGGCTTTTTCGCAGCGAATGCCACCGGTGCAGAACATCGCAACCTTCTTGTGCACGGCCGGATTGAAGTGTTCTTTGATGTAGTCGGGGAATTCGCGAAAACTGGTGGTTTTCGGATCGATGGCGCCTTCGAAGGTGCCGATCGACACTTCGTAATCGTTGCGCGTGTCGATCAACAGCACTTCGGGGTCGCTGATCAACGCGTTCCAGTCTTGCGGATCAACGTAAGTGCCGACTTTTTTGTTCGGGTCGACGCCTTCGACACCGAGGGTGACGATCTCTTTCTTCAATTTGACCTTGGTGCGGTAGAACGGCTGCTCGTCGCAGTACGACTCTTTGTGATCGATGTCGATCATGCGTGGGTCGTTCTTCAGCCAGGCGAGCAGGCCATCAATGCCTTCGCGGCTGCCGGACACCGTGCCATTGATGCCTTCTTCGGCGATCAGCAGGGTGCCTTTGATCTGGTTGTCGACCATCGCTTGCAGCAGGGGCTCGCGCAGGTCAACGTAATCTTCGAGGGTGACGAACTTATACAGTGCCGCCACGACAATCGGTTGTGTCATGGGTATTTCTCCAGGTGGCTACCCTCGCAAAGGGTGAACCGGATTCAAAAAAAAACGCGCCGGGTGAGCGGCGCGTTGCGGATTCTAGCAAAAAACCGAAGCTTAATGCTTGCTGCCGCCGGCACAGGTCGGCGACGCCGGGGCGGCGTCGATCTCTGCCCATTCCTGCGGGGTGTAGGTGTGCAGCGCCAACGCATGGAACTCGCCCATCAGCTCGCCGAGCGTGCCGTAGACTTTCTGGTGGCGCTTGACCCGGTTCAGGCCGTCGAACTGCGCGCTGACCACCACTGCCTTGAAGTGCGTCTGTAACCCGCGACTGTGCATATGGCTTTCATCCAGCACTTGCAGATGCTCGGGCTGAAGCAGGGCCAGCGTCGATTCGATGCGTTGTTGCATGGTCATCACGAACTCCGCTTACTTCTTCTTGGCCGGCGCAGCAGCGCCTTTCGGGTCCAGCTCTTTGGTCATGTCGTCGAGCAGCTTGTTGACGACCGGTACGGCGCTTTCAAGTTTGGCTTGGGTCATCTGGGCCGATTGCTGAGTCAGCTGTGGCATTTTTTCCAGGACTTTCTTGCCCAGTGGCGACTGGTAGAACGCGACCAGGTCTTTCAGCTCGGATTCGCTGAAGTTGCTGGTGTAGAGCTTGACCATGTCCGGCTTCAGCTTGTTCCAGCCAATGGCCTGGTCCAGCGCGGCGTTGGCCTTGGCCTGGTAGGTTTCCAGCACGGCTTTCTTGGCTTCCGGGGCTTTGGTCTGCTCAAAACGCTGAGCGAACATTTGCTGTACTTGCATGTACACCGGAGTGCCGAGTTTGTCAGCGTGAGCCAGGGTCAGGAAAGCTTCGGCACTGGCGTTGTGGCTGGCGGTATCGGCAAGCACCTGGCCGCTGGCGCAAACCAGTGCAACCGCGGTGCAGATGGCACGAAGACGAGTCATCGAGTTTCCTTTTAAGCAAAGCGAGGTCAAACCCCAAGGGCGACCATTCTGCGCCTAAAAAACCTCGTGGCTCAACCCCCGAGCCTTGCCGCGCTTGATTGGCGGGGTTTTACCGGTCAACAATCGGCTCGATGGAACCACCACGGCCGAAGCCGGCCTAAACTGCGCAAACAGACCAACAGGAGTGTGCACGATGAGCCGTATCGAAACCGACAGCCTGGGCCAGATCGAAGTCCCGGACGACGCTTACTGGGGTGCTCAGACGCAACGCTCGCTGATCAACTTCGCCATTGGTCAGGAACGCATGCCGCTGCCGGTCCTGCATGCCCTGGCCCTGATCAAGAAAGCCGCTGCCCGCGTCAACGACCGTAACGGCGATTTGCCCGCCGACATCGCCCGCCTGATCGAACAAGCCGCCGACGAAGTCCTTGACGGCCAGCACGACGACCAGTTTCCGCTCGTCGTTTGGCAGACCGGCAGCGGCACCCAGAGCAACATGAACGTCAACGAAGTGATTGCCGGTCGCGCCAACGAGCTGGCCGGTAATCCGCGCGGCGGCAAGACGCCGGTGCACCCGAACGATCACGTCAACCGCTCGCAAAGCTCCAACGACTGCTTCCCCACCGCGATGAGCATCGCCACTGCGCAAGCTGTGCAGGAGCAACTGCTGCCGGCGATTGCCGAGTTGTCCGGCGGCCTCGCCGAACTGGCGGCACGGCACATGAAACTGGTGAAGACCGGGCGCACGCACATGATGGACGCGACGCCGATCACCTTTGGTCAGGAGCTGTCCGGATTCATAGCGCAACTGGATTACGCCGAACGCGCTATTCGCGCCGCGCTGCCAGCGGTTTGCGAGTTGGCACAGGGCGGCACCGCGGTCGGTACCGGGCTGAATTCGCCGCACGGTTTCGGAGAGGCGATAGCCGCCGAACTGGCGGCGTTATCCGGTCTGCCCTTCGTCACCGCACCGAACAAGTTCGCCGCCCTCGCCGGCCACGAACCACTGACCAGTCTTTCCGGCGCACTGAAAACCCTCGCCGTGGCACTGATGAAGATCGCCAACGACCTGCGTCTGCTTGGCTCAGGTCCCCGCGCGGGTTTTGCCGAAGTGCGGCTGCCGGCGAATGAGCCGGGCAGCTCGATCATGCCGGGCAAGGTCAACCCGACCCAGTGCGAAGCGCTGTCGATGCTCGCTTGTCAGGTACTGGGCAACGACGTGACCATCGGCATTGCCGCGAGTCAGGGTCACCTGCAGTTGAACGTGTTCAAACCGGTAATCATCCATAACCTGCTGCAATCGATTCGCTTGCTTGCCGACGGTTGCAGCAACTTCCAGCAGCACTGCATTGCCGGGCTGGAGCCGGATGCCGAAGTCATGGCGCGACATCTTGAGCGTGGGTTGATGCTGGTGACGGCGCTGAACCCGCATATCGGTTATGACAAATCGGCGGAGATTGCCAAGAAGGCCTACAGCGAAGGGCTGACCTTGCGTGAGGCGGCGTTGGCATTGGGCTATCTGACCGATGAAGAGTTTGATGCGTGGGTGCGGCCGGAGAACATGATTGAGGCTGGTGCCAAGGGCTGAGTTTTGTAGCGTTTCTTAATAAGTCATCGCGAGCAGGCTCACTCCTACACGGGCAATGCGTTCCAAATGTAGGAGTGAGCCTGCTCGCGATGGCCCTGACGCGGTTAGCCTGCTGCCATCTTCATCCGCCGCGCCTTCAACCCGGCAATCAACGAAGGCCCCAACGCCACCAGCGCCGACCCCAGCACCACCAGCACCGCCCCGCCATACCCAAGCCCATTGATCTGCTCGGCATGCACATATTCGGGCCAGATCCCCGCCGCAATCGCCACCGCACCAAACGTCACCAACGGCGTGATCGCCAACGTCGCACTGACCCGCGACGCCTCCCAATGCGCCAGCGCTTCAGCGAACGCGCCGTAGGCAATCAGCGTGTTCATGCAGCACGCCAGCAACAGCCAGCCCTGCACGGGACTCAGGTTCAGCGCTGCAAGCGGATGCACCCACGGCGTCAGCAACAGGGCGCAGAACAGATAAATCACCATCATTACCTGCAACGAATTCCACACCGTCAGCAATTGCTTCTGGCCCAGCGCATAGAAGGTCCATACCGTCGATGCCAGCAGCACCAGCAAAACCCCTGCGGTGTAATCCGACAGTGAGGTCAGCAGCTCCGCCAGGCGCTGATTGAAGAACAGCACAAACCCGATCAACAGCACCGCCAAGCCAATGCCCTGGCCAATACTGAAGCGTTCCTTGAACACAAACAGACTGGCGATCAGCAACATGATCGGGCCCATTTGCACCACCAGTTGTGCGGTGCCGGGGCTGAGCAGATTGAGCCCCATCAGGTACAGCACATAGTTGCCAACCAGCCCGAGCACCGCCATCACCACCAGCCAGCCACCCTTGGGCCCGAGCACTTTGCGACTGGGCAGGCGTTTCACCGACGCCAGATAAATGAACAGGCAACCGCCGGACACCAGCAGACGAAACCAGGTCACCGTGACCGGGTCCATCACCAGCAATACCTGTTTGAGTTTGATCGGCAGGATGCCCCACAGAAACGCGGTCAGCAGCGCCAGGAACAGACCGTAGACCCAGCGACCGGATGAAATGTGCATGGAAACCCCAGAGCCTGCTGACAAGTGCGCCCATTCTAGGCGCGCAGCCGGTCACGACACAGGGACAGTTAAGGCCAGGACGCGAATAAAACTGTGCAGGTCGCAGCATTAAATTGACGCAGAGCCGTTGATCGGCTGGGCGGGCGCGCCAAGTGCTTCAGGCATAAGCTCATTGGATCCCTTTCAGCACATCAGCCGAGGAGACCGATCATGTTAGGAATGCGCGCCCAGGACCCATCCCCTGCTACGCACTTTCGCAGCGACCGGGTGTGCCGGGTCAATGGCGAACTGTTTTTCAGCACTCGGGAAAATACCCTTGAGGGGCCGTTTGAGAATGCCGAGAAGGCTGAGCAGGAAATAAAGGCTTATATCGCGCGGATGCAGCTTCTGGATTCCAACCGGACACCCAACTGATGCCATCGCGAGCAGGCTCACTCCTACAGGGGAATGCATTCCAACTGTAGGAGTGAGCCTGCTCGCGATAGCAATCCACCCGTCTACAAAACTCTTCCTGCCTTACCGCACCGCTTCAAACAACCCGGTAGCGCCCATCCCCCCGCCCACACACATGGTGACGATGCCGTAACGCACATTACGCCGCTGCAACTCGCGCACCAGATGCCCGACCTGCCGCGACCCGGTCATGCCAAACGGGTGCCCAATGGAAATCGAACCGCCATTGACGTTGTACTTTTCATTGTCGATCTCCAGCCGATCACGGCTGTACAGGCACTGCGAAGCAAACGCCTCGTTCAACTCCCACAAGTCGATATCTGCCACTTGCAAGCCCTTGGCCTTGAGCAGCTTCGGCACCGAGAACACCGGGCCGATGCCCATCTCGTCCGGTTCACAACCGGCCACGGTGAAACCACGGAAAAACGCTTTCGGCTTGAGGCCCAGTTGCAAGGCTTTTTCCAGGCTCATCACCAGTGTCATCGACGCACCGTCGGACAGTTGCGACGAGTTGCCCGCCGTCACCGAACCGTCCTCGGCGAATACCGGTTTTAGTCCAGCGAGACTTTCATAGGTGGTGTCCGGGCGGTTGCATTCGTCGCGATCCACCACGCCGTCTAGAATCTGCACTTCACCGCTGTTCTTGTCCTCGACGCGATACTTGACCGCCATCGGCACGATTTCATCGTTGAACAGCCCGGCGGCCTGCGCCTGCGCGGTGCGGATCTGGCTCTGCAACGAGTAGCGATCCTGCGCTTCACGGCTGACGCCATAACGCCGCGCAACCACTTCAGCGGTCTGACCCATCGTGTAGTAGATGCCCGGCGTCTGCTGTTTAAGCACTGGGTTGATCAAGTGATCGGTGTTGACGCTTTTCATCGTCAGGCTGATCGACTCGACGCCGCCGGCAACGATGATGTCGCTGCATCCCGAGGCGATCTGGTTGGCGGCAATCGCAATCGCCTGCAATCCCGACGAACAGAAACGGTTGAGGGTCATGCCGGCCGTGCCGGTGCCCAGACGCGACAGCACCGCGACGTTGCGGCCGATGTTGTAGCCCTGCGCGCCTTCGTTGGAACCGGCGCCGACGATGCAATCCTCGACGCTGGCCGGGTCGATGTCGTGGCGCTCGAGCAGGGCGTTGACGCAATGGGCCGCCATGTCATCGGGACGGGTCTGGTTGAACTTGCCGCGAAAGGATTTGGCCAGGCCAGTCCGCACGCTGTCGACGATCACCACTTCACGCATGGCATACCTCATTGTTGTTGTCGGTTGAGAGTGGACCGAGCATAAGTCCACTGCATCAACGACCGCGACAATCATTCACCCCGCGTATGCGCGTCTATCGGCTCAATCCTTGTGTTTCTTCGCGCGCTTGTCGGATTTCTCGAAGGCGTCTTCCAGCGCGCGGTTGATCGCGCGCAACACTTTCACCCGCGCCCAGCGCTTGTCATTGGCCTCGACCAGCGTCCACGGCGAGATTTCCGAGCTGGTGCGGTCGACCATATCGCCCACGGCAGCGCGATACGCGTCCCACTTGTCGCGGTTGCGCCAGTCGTCTTCGGTGATTTTGAAGCGCTTGAACGGGATCTCTTCGCGCGCCTGGAAACGCTCCATTTGCGTGTCCTTGTCGATGGCCAGCCAGAACTTGACCACGATCACCCCGGCGTCGGCCAGTTGCTCTTCGAAATCGTTGATTTCGCCATAGGCGCGCAGCCAGTCGGCCGGCGTGCAGAAGCCTTCGACCCGCTCCACCAAGACCCGGCCGTACCAGGAGCGGTCGAACACGGTGAACTTGCCGCGCGCCGGGATGTGCCGCCAGAAACGCCACAAGTACGGCTGCGCACGTTCTTCTTCGGTCGGTGCGGCAATCGGCACGATGTTGTATTGGCGCGGATCGAGCGCCGCCGCGACCCGACGGATCGCCCCGCCCTTGCCCGCCGCGTCGTTGCCTTCGAACACCGCCACCAACGCGTGGCGGCGCATGCGTTTGTCGCGCATCAGCCCGGACAATCGCGCCTGCTCGGTGATCAGTTGTTCTTCGTAGTCTTTCTTCTCAAGGCGCTGAGTCAAGTCGAGGCTGTCGAGCAGGTTCAACTGATCGACCGGTGTACCCAACGGCGCGGCGCTGACATCGTGGGGATGCACGTCCGGACGCTTCAGCGCATTTTGCAAACCTTCGAGGAGAATCTTGCCGACCGCCAGACTGCGGTAGTGGGCGTCGGCGCCTTCAATCACATGCCACGGCGCGTAATCACGGCTGGTACGGCGCAGCACGCGCTCGCCGTATTTGACGAACTTGTCGTAGGTTTCTGATTGCTGCCAGTCCAGCGGGCTGATGCGCCAGCTGTGCAGCGGATCATCGGCCAGTGCTTTGAGCCGCGCCTTCATCTGTTTTTTCGACAAGTGAAACCAGAATTTGAAAATCAGCGCGCCTTCATCGCAGAGCATCTTTTCCAGACGCTCGGCGCCGGCGATCGCCTGATCCAGACGCGGATCCTTGAACAAGCCGTGCACCCGTCCCTGCAGCATCTGGCTGTACCAGTTGCCGAAGAAAATGCCCATTCGCCCCTTGGCCGGAAGCATCCGCCAGTAGCGCCACGCCGGTGGCCGCGACAACTCTTCATCGGTCTGCTGATCGAACGTGCGCACTTCAATCAGGCGCGGGTCCATCCACTCGTTGAGCAGCTTGACCGTCTCGCCCTTGCCCGCCCCCTCAATGCCGTTGATCAGGATGATCACCGGGAAACGCTTCTGCTGCTGCAATTCGAACTGAGCTTCGAGCAAGGCTTCACGCAGTGCCGGGACGGCCGCATCGAAGGTGTCTTTGTCGATGGCGTGACCGATTTCAGCGGATTCAAACATGGGACGGCTCCTTCCAGGATTCAGCAAGACTAGCGGATTGGGCACAGCAGCGGCGCAGAAATTCCCGCAGGTGGTGGATTGTCCGTGAGTCAGTGACCGCAAGCCTTGCCATGGATCAAGCAGCCCCTGCGCGATCGGCTAGAATGGCGGCCTTGTCGTTGCCGAGCCTGCCATGAAACCTGTATTGCCCCACGCCCAACTCGACTGGGATGACCAGGGACGCCCGCGTTCGCGGGTGTTCGATGACGTGTATTTTTCCGACAAATCAGGTCTGGATGAAACCCGTTACGTGTTCCTCGAACAGAACCGCCTGGCCGAGCGTTTTGCCGCACTGCCGGCAGGTGGGCGACTGGTCATCGGTGAAACCGGTTTTGGCACCGGATTGAATTTTCTCTGCGCCTGGCAGTTGTTCGAGCAACACGCCGTGGCCGGTGCGCGGCTGCATTTCGTCAGTGTCGAAAAGTACCCGCTCAGCCCTGCGGATTTGCAGCGAGCCTTGGCGCTGTGGCCAGAACTCAAGCCGTTGGCCGATCAGTTACTGACGCACTACGTGGCGATTCATCAGGGCTTTCAGCGCATCACCCTGGCCAACGGTCGCGTGACATTGACGCTGTTGATCGGCGATGCACTGGAACAACTGCCGCAACTCGACGCACAGATTGACGCGTGGTTTCTCGATGGCTTCGCCCCGGCGAAAAACCCCGACATGTGGACCGCTGAACTGTTTGTCGAACTCGCACGTCTCGCAGCGCCCGGCTCGACTATCAGTACCTTCACCAGCACCGGTTGGGTACGGCGTTTGCTCAACGCTGCCGGGTTCAAAATGAAACGCACGCCGGGCATCGGCCACAAATGGGAGATCCTCCGTGGCGAATTTCTCGGCTGGCCGCAGGAAGTCGCGCCACCCGCACCGGAAAAACCCTGGTTCGCGCGCCCTGCTCCTGTCACCGGTGAGCGTCGCGCGCTGGTGATCGGCGCCGGTCTGGCCGGCTGTGCCACGGCGTCCAGTCTGGCCGCACGCGGTTGGCACGTGAGTTTGCTGGAGCGCCACGACGCCGTGGCGCAAGAAGCCTCGGGCAACCCGCAGGGCGTGCTGTACCTGAAATTGTCCGCCCACGGTACGGCGCTGTCGCAGCTGATCGTCAGCGGTTTCGGTTACACCCGGCGCCTGCTGGAAACCCTGCAACGCGGCACCGATTGGGACGGTTGCGGCGTGCTGCAACTGGCGTTCAATGCCAAGGAAGCCGAGCGCCACGCACAACTGGCTGAAGCCTTTCCCGAAGATCTGTTGCAGTGGCTGGATCAGCCCG
Source organism: Pseudomonas sp. AIG (assembly GCF_977020205.1). Lineage (NCBI taxonomy): Bacteria > Pseudomonadati > Pseudomonadota > Gammaproteobacteria > Pseudomonadales > Pseudomonadaceae > Pseudomonas > Pseudomonas sp. AIG. Next base: position 71,848 of record NZ_CDROCK010000033.1, read on the forward strand.
AGGCGCAGGCCCGCGCCGGGGTCGGCGTGAGCCATGGCGGTTTGTACTATCCCGAAGGTGGCTGGGTGCATCCGCCGGCGCTGTGTCAGGCGCAAGCGGCGCAACCGAATATCGAACTGCTCAGCCATTGCGAAGCGCTGCAACTGCGCAAGGTCGATGATCAGTGGCAGGCGCTGGATGGCGACCGTGTGCTCGCCAGCGCGCCGGTCGTGGTGCTGGCCGGTGCTGCCGAGATCAAACGTTTTGCCCAGAGCGCCGAGTTGCCGCTCAAGCGCATTCGCGGGCAAATCACCCGTCTGGCCGCAACCGCAGACAGTCAGACGCTGGCCACTGTGGTCTGCGCCGAAGGCTATGTCGCCCCTGCTCGCTTGGGCGAACACACCCTGGGCGCCAGTTTCGATTTCAACAGCGATGACCTGACGCCGACCACCGCCGAACACCAAGGCAATCTGGCGATGCTCGAAGAGATCTCCAGCGACCTCGTTGCACGTCTGAACATCCGCGAACAGGCCATCGAAAGCCTTCAGGGCCGAGCAGCCTTTCGCTGCACCAGCCCTGATTATCTGCCGATAGTCGGCCCCCTCGCCGATCGCCAAGCGTTCCTCGACGCTTACGCGGTATTGAGCAAAGACGCCCGCCAGACTCCGGACATTGCCTGCCCTTGGCTGGATGGCCTATACGTCAACAGTGGCCATGGCTCGCGCGGACTGATCACTGCACCGTTATCCGGCGAGCTGCTTGCTGCCTGGCTGGACAACGAACCGCTGCCGCTGCCCAGAAGCGTGGCCGAAGCCTGTCACCCCAATCGTTTCGCCTTACGCCGGTTGATTCGCGGCAAATAGACCCTCAACCTTCGGGCATCGCACAGATGCCCAGATTGGCCAGCCGGATCGCATCGTCCGTCAAACGCGTCAACAGGCTGTTTTCAGCCATTTCCCGCGCAAGCCTGACCGCTTCCATTTCACTCAGATAGTCCGCCGAGCTCAGTGCGTCGGCCTGTTGGAACACGGCGTCCAGCTTCGGTGAAAAGGTGTTTTCGATCACGGCAAACTGGCGGTCATAGGTGCGCTTGAGATAGTCGCACCAGAACGACTGTCGCTGCATGAACGTCAACCACTCGGAGGACAGTTCGGCGGCAGTGACGTTGCTCTTCGCCATTTCCAGGTCAGCAGCGGTCACGCCCCCCAATGCAGCAAACCGCATATGTCGTGGCTGGCCGGGCAAGTTCAAGTCATCGGCGAGCCCGACGCGATAGGCCAGGCTCACTTCCAGTGGATCGGCGGTTGACGTCCTGGCTGCATGCTCCTGAGCAACCCGGTCCAGCTGATCCAGCCGAAACAGCCCACGCCCCAGTTCGAGCAACGGTTTGGCGCTAGTGATTCGGCCACCGGCAAGATTGGTTATACGGTCAACCTCTACGGCGACTTCGAGATAGCTGAAATTCATCGCCGCGCTGTCCGTGCAATTGATCGGGTTGGCGGCCAGATTCAGAACCTGATCACACAACTGTGCATCGGACTCGGCCGCCTCCAGCACGGCCCACACCCGTCGTTGCATAGCCGATTTGACCCGTGTCGAATCAGCCGTGCTGCCCAGTTCCGAAAGCAAGTGAAACAGCCCCTCAGCCCGCGAATCCTCCTTGAAAGCTGTCCAGATCCGATCACGTTTCGCCCAGTCGTGACCGACACCGTCATTGAACCAGAGCGAACGTGCCTGTTGTTCATCAAGCCGGGCAATGTCGTTCTCCAGATAGCCCATGCCGACGCCGACATTGTTGCGGTAAGTCGCCAGGTAGGTCTGGCTGGTGACGGACAACGGATTGGCACGCAGGTTGAGCGACTGGCTGAATCGCCTCGAAGTCTTGAACAACCAGCCCGGCAAATCCTTGATCTGGTTGCTGCGCAAATCCACCCAGTCCAGCGACGGCAGACGCTCCAGGCCCTTGGGCATTTCCCTCAGGCCCGTCTCGCGCAGCAACAAACGGCGTAGATCAAACATTTTGCTGACATCCGGGGTAGCCCCCAGCGAATTGGCGTTGAGATTCAAATGCTGCAGAGTGCGCAACTGGCTGAGTTTCACCAGTGTCTGTTCGGTCAGCCCGATCTGATTGTTCGCCAGACTCAAACGCTTGAGCCCGGGCATGTGCGACAGCACCTCGGGAAGTCGTGTCATCGCGTTGTCGTCGAGTTCGAGCGACTCGATTTGCTTGAACGCCTTGAGGAAATACGCGACATCGTCGCCCTGCGCCATGTTCTTCATCGACAACTGCTGAATGTGATCGAAGTTCAGCCCCGGTGGTAGCGTCGGCAAACTGGCCACGCGCATACCGTCCAGATTCAGCGTACAGACCGACTGGCCGTTTTCATCCTTGGCCCAGAACAGTCGTCGAAAACCATCCTCGATCATTTCCGCCACGGCTTTGCGGCTGTGTCGAAGTTCCCGCCAATCGCCTCCGGCCGCCTTCAACGCCGCCTCATCTTTACTCCAGGTGCGCAGCGTGGCACGCAGGTTCTGCAGATCCTGCCGCAGCGCTTGCACGCGCGTAGCCCGACTCAGCGGATCATCGCCGAGCTCATCGATCAGTGCACTGGCTTGCGCCCCGGTCAGGCTCGGATAAAGCCTTCTGACCTTGCGTACCAAGGCTCGCGGATGATTGGTCGAGGGCGACGGATCCGCCTGCATGCAAGCAGACTCAACGACAACCGAAGCGGCCTTGCCGCGGCTCAGGATCCGCTGGCTCGCTTCACGCTCATCCACAGCCGTGTCACACAGTTGGTTGCGCAGCCGCTCCGCGTCAGCCTCTACGGGGTCGGCAAAGCCTGCGGCGAAACGCTGGCGCGGCGGCAGTGCTTTGAGAACACCGCTGTAGAGCGCATCTGGATGATCGGCCACTTTGCCGAGCGACTTGCCGTCGCCACCGAACGCTTCATAACCCGCGGCGGACTTGACCAGCGTGCACGTTTTCAACGGTGGCGCTGATTCCGGGCCGATGCTCTCGATAATCGCTCCGGTGAGGGATTTGTCACGCATCACCAGGCGCAGTTCCGGGTCCCAGCCACTCAGGTGTGGCAACAACTGAATCGCCAGTCTGTCGGTGTCGGCATTGGCGATCTCAGGTAGATGAAATCCTGTCAGCGCGCGATCAAGTCGCACCTCGCTGTTGGCTGCCCGCACCCGTTGCGCCAACCTCAGCGGCAGCCGGGCGGTGTCGTTCAGGTGCACACGCTCGACGCTGGACGCCTGGTCGATCAGCGTTTGCGCATAGCGGCCAGGCAGGCTGGAAAACCCACTGCGCCACTGGCTGAGGGGGTCGGTATCGCTCTGGTCGTAACCTTTGTACAAATGTTCGAAAACTGCGCGACGATCAGCCTTGAGCGCCGCTCCCAGCGTCTTTGCCAACCACTGTTCTTCAGCGTTGGTGGCAACTTTTTTACCCAGCAAGGCCTCGACTTCTGAGCGATACAGGCCATCGATTACTGCTTGCAACAATTCACCCCTGGCCAGTTGATCCTCGGTCAGCAACACACACGCCGTGTCGTCGTGCACCTGGGTGAACGGATAGGTGGCCTTGATTTCGCCTTCGGCATCGGTGATTTCAAGGTAGCGATCTGTCGGCCAGCCGGGCAATTTCGGCAGGCCATGCAACTGCGCCTCGAGCGGTTGGCCGGAGTGGACTTCACCGAGCTCCAGCTCACGGATCAGTTGCCGCAACTGTCGCTCGATCCGCACCCGCTCCACGCTATCGCGCAGCCGGTCAGGCAGCGCCAGATTGTCATTGAAAATCCTCAACACCTCATCGTGCGAGGTACCGCTGAGCCGGCGGATCATGTCCAGATCGCTGTCGCTGAACTCACTCAGGCCCGGATCGATACGTTTGAGGGTATAGGCGGCATTGTTCCACTGCTCGGCATCATCGGTCGCCAGTCGCCAGCCGCCTTCGACATGCCGCTCAAGCGGCGGCGCGTAGGCTTGCGAGCGCCGGGGATGCTCGAGGCGCCAGACCTCTGCCTCTGGTTCATAGGTCCCGGCGAAGATGCGATGGTCGACACGGCCGAGGGTTTTGGTGCCGATCTGATAGAACTCCTCGGAGTCCTCGGCCATGGTCAACCCCCAGGGGAGTTTATGTTCATACGTGATCAGGTCGGGTTTCCACAGCCGCGGCTTACCGGCCTGATTGTGAATGGCAGTGAACTGCGCGAAAAACTCAGGGTGTGATTTCACCAGTTTTCGACCGAGCGTCCCGAGCACTTTTTGCCCTCCGGCAAACACCGCCATCGAGGCGATGTCCTCGACCACACTGAGCAAATGTGAAAGCGCTTGCTGCTGATCGCCCCGGCGCCAGTCCTCGACACCTTCGTAGACTTCACTGAGTAACTGCCCGACGGCAACGCCCATCATCAATTGCCCGAGCACCGGCACGACCAGACCCGCTACCGAGGCCACGGTGACCCCCAACTGGAGAAAATCCAGCAGACGCTTCTGGCGCACCTCCTCATCAATATCTTCGGTGGGCACCGCCAGCTTGCGCGCGTCGAGCTGCAGCTTGCCGACATGGCTTTGCGCCATGAACTCAAAGAGCGGCACCGTGATCGGCAACTGCTTGATATGACCCAGTTCGGCGGTGTCGGCGAACGTCTTGAAGAAATCCGCCTTGGCGTCCTCGTCAACACTGTTGGCGAAGTACTCCTTGTAGCGTTTTTCCTTCAATTGCCGCGTGAGGTACTGCTTGAATGCGTTGAAACTGGAATATTCATACAACGGCCGCTCTGGCTCTGCGGCCATGTACACCAGGCACCATTCCTCGGGATATGCCTCCACGGAACGGACGGAAAACACCACGACGCCCCAAATGCAACTGTCGAGGATCTCGATGCCTTGCATGATCAGGGGGTGTTTGTTGTAAACCAGCGTTTTCGGCGACACCTGACCGTCGGCGTCGAGCAGCGTCTGCAGCGTTTGCACGCCCATCGGTGTGAGGTGGTTTTTGAGTGCGGCCAAGTGCACGTCCAGTTGCAACAGCAACCGTTTCATCTTCGCGACATCGCGGGTCATGGTACTGGTGGCAATCACCTTGCCATCGCTGCTGCGCAGACCGAAGACCTGCTGAAAATGTTCCTGATAACGCCGCCCCAGGTCCAGTTCCCGGCAAAGCGCGGCGAAGGTGGCCGGGGTCAATCCGTTCACGCCGGCCGGCGCACTGCTCAGCCGAACCAGACTGCCATCCGGAAAGGCGCCACCGGCCTCGTCCTCGCTGAAGTTCTGCATCGCCGCCTGCAGCAGCGACTGCGTCGCGTGCGGAACAGTTTGAATACCGTCCTCGTCGGTCGAGGTGGCAGGGCAACCGCAGTCGACTCCCGGCAAGCTCAAGAGATCTTTCTCGACATCGAAGTCCGCCGACCATTTGCCGTTGAGGGCACGGGTCAGTTCGTCGATGCAGAACGTCTGCAGCGGTTTCAGCGCGAGCAGATCCTCGTCGACCGCCAACTGCACTGAATGCAGGTCACGTGCGGTCTGATCAATGGCGGCCAACGTGGCCCTCGGCGCTTTCAGTAAATGATCCGGCAGACTTTGCTGCAAGGTTTGCGCGAGATCGAGATCGTCCGTGGACTCCAGTAGTGTGCGCAGTATCGAGGTGTGCAACAGCTGTTCTTTATTGATTTGGGTTGGCATCGGCAATAGTCCTTTATTGCGGGTTTATCCGCTCACCCTATCGATATTTTATAAAAAACAAAAACAGCTTTTGCAGACGGACACTTGATGCACACACGCGCCATGAACAGGCGGTATATAGTTATATTTACCAACCAAAATACCGTTCACTCCACGCCCCAAACGATCAATCAATGAAGTTATTACTTCGCGACCGATCGACCTAACATGCTGACTTCTATCCAAGACGAGGTTTCACGCATGTCGATAACAACGGAAAAAAATGCCATCCCCGCGACAAATGGAATAACGCTCGAAACACGACCTGAAGATCAATCACCTAGAACCGACCCCGTAAGGCTTGCCGACTTCCGTACAACAGTCGAAGAAGCGTTGCCCTACCGCAACCGCATTAATGAATTGCTGAACACGCTTGAAACGCCGGAAAACTTCTGCCGACGAACGCTGCAGCATGTGCTCAACCACGCTTATGCAAGGCCATTGCGCATCAACGATTCCATCAGGCTCAAACCCGCCAAGGCCACGGATCAAGGCCTGTACACCTACACCCTGCTACAGGCGGCGATGCTGAACTTCACCGAGGACGAAGTGGCCGCCGGTTATTTCTCCAGCGACAGCGAGGTTCTGTGCAATGTTGAAGAAACCTCAGGCAACGGTTCGCCCCCGATCAAGATCACGGCACAGGCGTTTGCCGGGTTGAGTCGCCAACTTGATCTCGGCGGCGAATACCAGAAGCACGTAGCCCGCACCTTTAAAGTCTCAAGCATCGAGCTGTTTGGCAGCCGCCTGCACAAATTCAACATGAAACTCGCGGTGTACGAGAAGTACTTCAGCAACCTCGACTTTCCGTTACACCGCCTGTTTACCTTATTAAAATTAACCAACGAAGATGATGACATCACCCACGGCCAGGCCTTCAACAACGCAAACATCAAATTGTATTCAGTGCAACTGTTTGGCAAATACACTACCGATGCCGTTGTGATCGCCTGCCGCCAGACTGAGCAATCGACAAAAGACAGTTACATCCTCTACATCCCTAATGATCCAGCTGAGGGTTTTTACAGAGACGACAACGAAGAGCAGTGTAAATATCGCTTGGGCGTCAACTTCATTTCGAATGAAACATTGCAGAAGCTGTTGATTTCGCAACTCACCAACGCCGAACAGAACGTGTTTCCGGCAAATAACCTGAGTAGCATTTCCTTTGTAGAGGACATCACCTTTTTACCGTTGGAGAAAGGCCTCTATAAACACCTCTTTGATCGCTATCTGGACAAGCTGTCCGCAGACGCCAGAGACATCGCGGTGCCGGTTGCCAATGTCAATGACCCTGCTCACGCCGATCGGCGAAACGTTCAAGCGTCACGATTCCAGGAAGGGGGTGCAGCCTTGATCAATGACCTTTCAACAACCGCGGTACCTTCATCCGAAGCCTTATAACTTATCGTTCTAAAACTCCACTTACCGGGGCGGGTCAGTTTCTGAGTACCCGCCCTTCTGGCGAGGTACGGCTTGACCCCTCCCCAACGGAAAAACCGGTAAGGATTTTATGTGCGGATTAGCTGGCGAGTTACGTTTTGATCAACAACCTGCAGACCTTGCAGCGATCGAGAGAATCACCCATCACCTGGCCCCTCGCGGCCCCGACGCGTGGGGCTTCCATGCCCAAGGGCCGATTGCCCTGGGCCATCGTCGCCTGAAAATCATGGACCTGTCGGACGGCTCGGCGCAGCCGATGATCGACAGCCAACTGGGCTTGTCCCTGGCCTTCAACGGCGCGATCTACAACTTCCCGGAACTGCGCGCCGAACTCGAAGCGCTGGGCTACGCCTTCTACTCCGGTGGCGACACCGAGGTGCTGCTCAAGGGCTACCACGCCTGGGGCGAAGCCTTGCTGCCGAAGCTCAACGGCATGTTCGCGTTTGCCATTTGGGAACGCGACGCCAAGCGCTTGTTCATTGCCCGCGACCGTCTCGGCGTGAAGCCGTTGTACCTGTCGCGTACCGGCCAACGCCTGCGCTTTGCCTCGGCATTGCCGGCGCTGCTCAAGGGCGGCGACATCAACCCGATCCTTGATCCGGTGGCGCTCAATCACTACCTGAATTTCCATGCCGTGGTCCCGGCGCCACGCACGTTGCTGGCAGGCATCGAGAAACTGCCGCCAGCCACGTGGATGCGTGTTGAAGCCGATGGCACCACCGAGCAGAAAACCTGGTGGACCCTGCCCTACGGCCCACACGACGACGAGAAAAATCTGACGCTGGAAGACTGGGTCGACCGCGTCCTCGACAGCACTCGCGAGGCGGTGGCGATTCGTCAACGTGCGGCGGTGGATGTCGGTGTGCTGCTGTCCGGCGGCGTCGATTCGAGCCTGCTCGTCGGCCTGTTGCGTGAAGTCGGTGTGGAAAACCTGTCGACCTTCTCCATCGGTTTCCAGGATGCCGGCGGTGAGCGCGGTGACGAGTTTCAGTATTCCGACCTGATCGCCAAGCATTACGGCACTCAGCACCACCAATTGCGCATCGACGAGAAAGAGATCATCGAGCAACTGCCCGCCGCGTTCCGCGCGATGAGCGAGCCAATGGTCAGCCATGACTGCATCGCCTTCTATCTGCTGTCGCGCGAAGTGGCCAAGCACTGCAAAGTGGTGCAGAGCGGTCAGGGCGCGGACGAGTTGTTCGCCGGTTATCACTGGTATCCGCAAGTCGACGGCGCGGCCGATCCGTACACGGCCTATCGCAACGCTTTTTTCGACCGCAGCTACGACGACTACGCCGCCACCGTGCAGCCGAAATGGCTGACTGCGCATGACGCGGCCGGTGACTTTGTGAAAGAACATTTCGCCCAGCCCGGCGCCGACGCAGCCGTCGACAAAGCCCTGCGCCTGGACAGCACGGTGATGCTGGTCGATGACCCGGTCAAACGTGTCGACAACATGACTATGGCCTGGGGCCTGGAGGCGCGTACGCCGTTTCTCGACTATCGACTGGTTGAACTCTCGGCCCGAGTGCCGGGCCAGTTCAAGCTGCCCGATGGCGGTAAACAAGTGCTCAAAGAAGCCGCGCGTCGGGTCATCCCGAGTGAAGTGATCGACCGCAAAAAAGGCTACTTCCCGGTGCCCGGCCTCAAGCACTTGCAGGGCGATACGCTGAACTGGGTGCGCGAACTGCTGCTTGATCCGAGCCAGGATCGCGGCCTGTTCAACCCGGCCATGCTCGACAAACTGCTGACTGATCCGCAAGGCCAACTGACGCCGTTGCGCGGTTCGAAGCTGTGGCAACTGGCAGCCCTGAACCTGTGGCTCAGTGAACAAGGAATCTGATTAATGAAACCCCACGCCACGGCCATCAACCAACGGCTGCTACGCGGTCAGACGCCGTCCTATGAACGCTTGCAGGCGCGCCTGGCCGAAGACGGCAGCACGCTGGCCGCCGAGCCGATTGCGCTGCATTGCGGCTGGGGCCGGTTGCTGATCGGCCACACCTTTCCCGACCCGGCATCGCTGGCTCAGGAACTGCTCAAAGAGCAGCCCGGCGAACGCGACATCGCCCTGTACGTCGCTGCGCCGCAGCAGATTCTCGGCCTTGAACCGACACAACTGTTTCTCGACCCGTCCGACACCTTGCGCCTGTGGTTCAGCGATTACCGCCAGGCCACCCGAGTGTTTCGCGGGTTCCGCATTCGTCGTGCACAAAGCGAGGCGGACTGGCAGGCGATCAACCAGTTGTATCAGGCGCGCGGCATGTTGCCGATCGACGCCACGCTGCTGACCCCGCACCATCAGGGCGGCCCGGTGTACTGGCTGGCCGAGGACGAGGACAGCGGCGCGGTGATTGGCAGCGTCATGGGCCTGAACCATCAAAAAGCCTTCAACGACCCGGAAAACGGCAGCAGCCTGTGGTGCCTCGCGGTTGATCCGCAGTGCTCGCGCCCGGGTGTCGGCGAAGTGCTGGTGCGGCACCTGATCGAGCACTTCATGAGTCGTGGTCTGAGTTATCTGGACCTGTCGGTGCTACACGACAACCGTCAGGCGAAAAACCTCTACGCCAAGCTCGGTTTCCGCAACCTGTCGACCTTTGCCATCAAGCGCAAGAACGGTATCAACCAGCCGCTGTTTCTCGGCCCGGGGCCAGAAGCGCAGTTCAATCCCTACGCGCGGATCATCGTTGAAGAAGCCCATCGGCGCGGCATCGACGTGCAGGTCGATGACGCCGATGCCGGGCTGTTCACCCTCAGTCACGGCGGCCGTCGCGTACGTTGCCGGGAATCGCTGAGCGACCTGACCAGCGCGATCAGCATGAGTCTGTGTCAGGACAAAAGCCTGACGCACAAAGTCCTGAAAGGCGCCGGGCTGAACCTGCCCTCGCAGCAACTGGCCGGTAATGCCGACGACAATCTGGCCTTTCTCGATGAGCATCAACGGGTGGTGGTCAAGCCCCTCGACGGTGAGCAGGGTCAGGGCGTGGCGGTGGATTTGCAAAGCATCGAGGAGCTGCAGCAAGCCATCGAAACGGCGAAGCAGTTTGATAGCCGTGTGCTGCTGGAAAGCTTCCACGAAGGCCTTGATCTGCGGATTCTGGTGATCGGTTTTGAAGTGGTCGCGGCAGCGATTCGCAATCCGGCGGAAGTGGTCGGCGATGGTCAGCATTCGGTCGGCGCGTTGATCGAAGCGCAGAGTCGTCGGCGGCAAGCGGCCACCAGCGGCGAGAGCAAGATTCCGCTGGACCACGAAACCCAGCGCACTTTGCATGCCGCGGGTTACGACTACAGCAGCATTTTGCCGGCGGGTGAGCATCTGTTTGTCCGGCGCACGGCGAATCTGCACACCGGCGGCACGCTGGAAGATGTCACGGCGATTCTGCACCCGACGCTGATCGATGCGGCGGTACGGGCGGCACGGGCGCTGGATATTCCGATGGTCGGCCTCGACTTGATGGTGCCCGCCGCGGATCAACCCGAGTACGTGTTTATCGAGGCCAACGAGCGCGCCGGGTTGGCCAACCATGAGCCGCAACCGACGGCGGAGCGGTTTGTCGATTTGTTGTTTCCGCACAGTCAGCCGGCTATTTAACCCTTTCCTGATCGTTCCCACGTCGAGGCGTCGAACCGTCTGCGTGGGAACGCCTCACCGGACGCTCTGCGTCCACTCTTGGGACGCAGAGCGTCCCCGGCTGCATTCCCACGCAGAGCGTGGGAACGATCAGTGCTCAACCCATCAGGAGT
>NZ_CDROCK010000034.1:0-79737 GCF_977020205.1 Pseudomonas sp. AIG
ACCCACCGGTGAAGAACACCGTGTCAACCTGATCCACCGCCACACCGGCATCGTTCAGCAGTTGGGTAACACTGCCGCGTACCCGCTCCAGCAACGCATCAATCGCCGATTCAAACAGCGCACGGGTAAGTTCCACGCTCAGCCCGGCCTCGATCCGGTCCAGTGGCACATGGCGGCTGTCGGTGTGGGTCAGCTGGATCTTGGTTTCTTCGACTTCCATCGCCAGCCAGTGCCCGGCGCGCTGTTCGATCAACTTGAACAGGCGATCGATGCCACCGGTGTCTTCGATGTCGTAGCGCATGCTGCCCAGCGCCAGGCTGGATTTCTGCGAGTACACCGAGTTGATGGTGTGCCAGGTCGCCAGGTTCATGTGGTGGCTGGTCGGCATGTAGGCGCCGCTTTTCATGCGGCTGCCATAGCCGAACAGCGGCATCAGGCCTTGCAGGCTCAATTGTTTGTCGAAGTCGGTCCCGCCGATGTGCACGCCGCCGGTGGCGAGGATGTCATCGTGACGGTTGTCGAAGCCGCGGCGCTCAGGCGACAGGCGCACCAGCGAGAAGTCGGAGGTACCACCGCCGATGTCGACGATCAGTACCAGCTCTTCTTTCTCGATGGTCGACTCGTAGTCGAAGGCCGCCGCAATCGGTTCGTACTGAAAGGAGACTTCCTTGAAACCGATCTTCTTGGCTACGTCGACCAGGGTGTCTTCGGCTTCCTGGTCAGCCAGCGGATCGTCATCGACGAAGAACACCGGACGGCCGAGCACAACTTGCTCGAATTCCCGACCGGCGGCGGTTTCCGCACGGCTCTTCAATTGGCCGATAAACAGGCCGAGCAAGTCCTTGAACGGCATCGCCGTACCGAGCACGCTGGTGTCGTGCTTGATCAGCTTGGAACCGAGCAGGCTTTTCAGCGAGCGCATCAGCCGGCCTTCGTAGCCTTCCAGGTACTCGTGCAGCGCCAGACGACCGTACACCGGGCGGCGCTCCTCGATGTTGAAGAAGACCACCGACGGCAGGGTGATCTTGTCGTCTTCCAGCGCGATCATCGTTTCCATGCCGGGGCGCAGCCAGCCGACGGTGGAGTTGGACGTGCCGAAGTCGATGCCGCAGGCACGGGCTGGAGAGGCGTCTTTCATGTCTTTCGGTTCCGGTCAAAAAAACGGCCGCGCAGTGTATGTCAGTGCGCGCCAGATTCGAAGGCCGGTCATCTGCTATTTCGCGACTAAACTGCTTGAAACTCGCAGCTTTGCCCCAAACTTGCTGGCATGGGCCGGCAGAACCACCGGCGGTCGCAAGAACCGCCGTCCACTGCCGATAAACTTCTGCTGCGCCACCCGGTCACAACCTTGAGATCGGTCAACCCGGCACGCGCGAATCGGCGCATGCTGGCATCGGCGCGAAATCGATAACGGATGGTGATTCCTTCAATGGACTTCAAAGACTATTACAAGATACTCGGCGTGGAGCCGACAGCAGACGACAAGGCAATCAAGGCTGCCTATCGCAAGCTGGCGCGCAAATACCACCCCGATGTCAGCAAGGAAAAGGACGCCGAGGCCAAGTTCAAAGACGCCTCGGAAGCCTATGAAGCGCTGAAGAGCGCCGACAAACGCGCCGAATACGACGAGCTGCGCCGCTATGGCCAGCACGGTCAGCCGTTCCAGGGGCCACCGGGCTGGCAGAGCCGTGGCGGTTTTGGCGGCGGCGGTGGCGACACCGGCGACTTCTCGGACTTCTTCAGTTCGATCTTCGGCAATCGCGGCCCCGGTTTCGGTGGCGGCGAGGGTCGGCAACAACGCAGTGCCGGGCGCCGAGGGCAAGACGTGGAAATGGAACTGCCGATCTTCCTCGAGGAGACGCTGTCGAACGAGTCGAAGAAAGTCACCTTCCAGGTGCCGCAATACAACGCCAATGGCCAGCACGTCAGCAACACCAGCAAAAGCCTGAACGTGAAGATCCCGGCGGGCGTGACCGACGGCGAGCGCATCCGCCTCAAAGGCCAGGGCGCACCTGGCGTCGGTGGCGGGGCCAATGGCGATCTGTACCTGACCATTCGTTTTGCGCCGCACCCGAAATTCGATGTCGAAGGCGAAAACCTGATCATCACTTTGCCGCTGGCGCCGTGGGAACTGGCGTTGGGTGCCGAGGTGGCGGTACCGACCTTGACCGGCAAGATCAACTTGAAGGTGCCGGCCGGCAGCCAGAACGGTCAGCGCATGCGCGCCAAAGGTCATGGCTTGAAAAACAAGGCCGGCGAGCGCGGTTATCTGTTTGTGCAACTTAAAGCGGTGATGCCGAAAGCGGCCGACGACGAGGTCAAGGCGCTGTGGCAGGAACTGGCAAAGAAAGCCGCCTTCAATCCGCGAGAGAACTTCTAAATTCGACGACGGAGTAGCCCATCATGAGCAGCCCCCTGATCGTTCAACTGGACCTGGCAGAATTCTGTGAGGCGGCCGATTTGTCGGACGTCTACGTGATCGAAATCGTCGAGCACGGCATCCTCGAACCTCAGGGCGCGCAGCCCCGGGAATGGCGTTTCACCGATTACGAATTGGCTTTGGCCAAACGGGCGGCGAAGTTGCGCCGTGATCTGGAGCTGGAGTGGGAAGGGGTTGCGCTGGCGCTCGATCTGCTGGAGGAGGTGCGTGAGTTGCGTGCCGAGAACCGCATGTTGCGCCAGAGGTTGGGGCGGTTGGTGGTCGAGTAGTTTTCCGCCGGTTTTGCCTGGCCGGATCGACCTTGCTCATGAAGCGAAGCCGCTTGCGCAAGGTTAATGTTTTTGCAGGTGTTTCCCCGGTTTTAACCGGCGAATCTCTCTGATAGTTTCGAGCAAGGATCGGCAATGGACGCCGGTCACCGCAGCGCCAGCCATGCCGGCGGGCGCAGCGTAACGCTCACAAGGAAACGTAAAAATGCCAGTCAAACCCAAACCGCCAACGCCGGCAACGGGCCGCGTCGATGTGCCCGCGAGCCCGCGTAAATCCGCTGATGCGGATTCTTCAGGAACCGGGACAGCGCATCTCGCCCCAGACCCCTTTCTGCGCAAAACGCCCGGTCCTACGCCTGAAACGGCGGGTGGCGCGCCTGAGTCTTCGGTGGCTGCGGCAACGTCGAGAGTGCATGTGCATGAGTCGACGTCCGTTTCCACCGGTGCCAGTACTACCGATGCCCCAGGGCTGCAGCAATACCTGATCCCCGCGTCGAGCGCGTTACCCGCCGCCGATGCCGAGGGCTTTCGCACTTTCAAGGGCAGGCAATACGCCGATATTCAGGATGGCGGCACGGTATTGCTTGCCGTCGATGCGCAAACCGGTCTGCACAGGGCCCGTCTGGCGAGCGAACTGCAACCGTCAGGGCCGGCGCTTGCATTTGATCCTGCGAGCAATCACTGGTTTCCATTGCAGGACTTCTCCGCTTCCACGCCGCAGGCTGTCATGCCGCGCAAGAGCCGTCGTTCTCCGCGCAGAAGTGACGATGAGTTCGAGTTGGCGCTGGAGGAGTTGCCGCGCAATGACGACGGTGCGTCGGAGCAGTTTTATCTGGCCTCCGAGTCCATGCCGATCAAGCCTTACACGGCGCAAGAGCTGAATCTGATGCGCAGTGAAACGCGCTATTCGTTTCTCGGTAATCAGCTGGGCACTTACAACCGCGCCAACAACGGCAAATACCCGCTCCGGGACACCGCCGGCCGGCCGATCCGCATTCGCAAGCTGGAGACCAAAGTGCGTCTTGCAGACGGCGAGTTGTATACCTCTGAACAGATCAAGCCCTACATCAAGTTCGAAGGCCATGAAGATGTCGCGATGCTTTATGAGCAGAAACTGCAATGGCGATTGTTCACCGCGGCCGATGTAAAAGTCCCCGGTGAAAAAGCGTTGATCGGACAGTCCATGGTGGTAGCCAACAGGCGTATCGCCAAGGGCGAGGCGGTTGGGGTCTACGGCGGGGTCATTACCCCGGCACGGTTCGTAGGGCCCCATGAACAAACATTCAGCATGCTGGCGGGGGTGCGTCTGCAATATGGTCCGGGGCAAATGCTGCCCGACCCGTTGGCCATACTGGGCGACAACATCATTTCCAGGATCAACTCCAACTTTGAGTATGACGCGACGGGCAAGCCCGTTCGCCAGGCACCGGATGGCTATAACGTTGTAACGGTGCCCTTCGACATCGAGGCGCAACAGTGGGTCGGCAAGCAATTGGTGACCAAGGACTTCATCCTCAACGTCGTGTTCGCTTCGCAAGACATCCCGGCAGGCACTGAGCTGCGCCTGGATTACAACTACAACGAGCAACAGATGTCGTGGGCATTTCCCTGATTGATCAGGCATCGCCTCTGAATACGGATTTCAACGTCCGTATTCAGGCGGCAACGCTTGTCAGAACAGGAAATAGCGCTGCGCCATCGGCAGTGTTTCCGCCGGTTCACACCACAGCAACACACCATCCGCCTTGACCTGATAGGTTTGCGGATCGACATCGATGTCCGGCAAGTAATCGTTGTGGATCAGATCGGTTTTCTGCACGTCACGGCAGCCTTTGACCACGCCGATTTTCTTCTTCAACCCCAATGCCTCAGGCAGCCCGGCTTCCTGCGCCGCCTGACTGATAAAGGTCAGGCTGGTGGCATGCAGGGAGCCACCGTAGCTGGCGAACATCGGGCGGTAATGCACCGGTTGCGGGGTCGGGATCGAGGCGTTGGCGTCGCCCATCAGGCTCGCGGCAATCGCACCGCCCTTGAGGATCAGCGTCGGTTTCACGCCAAAAAATGCCGGGCGCCAGAGCACCAGATCGGCCCACTTGCCGACTTCGATCGAGCCGACTTCATGGCTGATGCCATGGGTGATCGCCGGGTTGATCGTGTACTTGGCGATGTAGCGTTTGGCGCGGAAGTTGTCATTGCCTGCGCCATCCTGCGGCAGCGGGCCGCGCTGCTTTTTCATCTTGTCGGCGGTCTGCCAGGTGCGCGTGATGACTTCGCCGACACGGCCCATGGCCTGGCTGTCGGAGCTGATCATCGAGAACGCGCCGAGGTCATGAAGGATGTCTTCGGCGGCAATCGTTTCGCGGCGGATGCGGCTTTCGGCGAAGGCGACGTCTTCGGCAATGCTCGGGTCGAGGTGGTGGCAGACCATCAGCATGTCGAGGTGTTCGTCGATGGTGTTGCGGGTGAACGGCCGGGTCGGGTTGGTCGAACTCGGCAGCACGTTAGGGAAGCCGCAAGCCTTGATGATGTCCGGTGCGTGACCGCCACCGGCACCTTCGGTGTGATAGGTGTGAATGGTGCGGCCTTTGAATGCGCCGAGGGTGGTTTCGACGAAACCGGACTCGTTGAGGGTGTCGGTGTGGATCGCCACCTGCACATCGAACTGATCGGCGACGCTCAGGCAGTTATCGATGCTTGCTGGCGTGGTGCCCCAGTCTTCGTGCAGCTTGAGGCCGATGGCGCCGGCCTTGACCTGCTCGATCAGCGGCTCCGGCAGGCTGGCGTTGCCCTTGCCCGTGAGGCCGATGTTCATCGGGAACGCATCGGCGGCCTGAAGCATGCGTGCCAAGTGCCAAGGTCCGGAGGTGCAGGTGGTGGCGTTGGTGCCGGTGGCGGGGCCGGTGCCGCCGCCGATCATGGTGGTGACGCCGCTCATCAGCGCTTCTTCGATCTGCTGCGGGCAGATGAAGTGAATGTGCGTGTCGATGCCGCCGGCGGTTAGGATCATGCCTTCGCCGGCGATCACTTCGGTGCCGGCGCCGATGGCGATGGTCACGTTGGGTTGCACGTCCGGATTACCGGCCTTGCCGATCGCGGCGATGCGCCCGTCCTTGAGGCCGACGTCGGCTTTGACGATGCCCCAGTGGTCGATGATCAGCGCGTTGGTGATCAGCGTGTCGACCACTTCGGCGGCCAATAGCTGGCTCTGGCCCTGGCCGTCGCGGATGACTTTGCCGCCACCGAATTTCACTTCTTCGCCGTAGGTGGTGAAGTCTTGTTCGACTTCGATCCACAGCTCGGTGTCGGCCAGGCGCACCTTGTCGCCGACGGTGGGGCCGAACATGTCGGCGTAGGCTTGTCTGGAGATTTTCATGCGGCGTCCTTCAGGAAAATAGTGGTGAGCCATCGACCCTCACCCTAGCCCTCTCCCAGAGGGAGAGGGGACTGTACGCGGTGGGCCGGCTATCGGTGATCGGCGCCGCAGAGGGGACTGGTCGCGGTGGGGCGGTTATCGGTGATCGGCTCCCTCTCCCTTGGGAGAGGGCTGGGGTGAGGGGCAGCGGTGCACGCAGATGTCAGAGGTCACCCATGATCCGTCCGGCAAACCCGAACACCCGCCGATGCCCGGCGTAATCGACCAGCTCGACTTCGCGGCTCTGCCCCGGCTCAAAGCGCACCGCGGTGCCGGCCGGAATATTCAGGCGCATGCCACGGCTGGCCGCGCGATCAAACGTCAGCGCGTCGTTGGTTTCAAAAAAGTGATAGTGCGAACCGACCTGAATCGGCCGGTCGCCGCTGTTGGCAACTTTCAGGCTGACAGTGCGGCGGCCGACGTTGAGTTCGATGTCGCCGGGCTGGATCTGGTACTCGCCAGGAATCATCACTGGGCTCCTTGCAGAATCTTGTAATAGAGGGCGGTCGGCCGATAGGTGCCGGTCGGGTCGCAGGCATAATCAGGAATCTGGCCCGCGCGGGTGTAACCCAGCGCCTTGTAGAAATCTTCGGCGGGCGAGCCAGCCTCGGTGTCGAGGTAAAGCATGCCGCGCTTGTGTTTGGGCGCTTCGAGTTCCAGCGCGCTCATCAATTGCTGACCGAGACCGCGACGCCGTGCGTGTTCGCGCACCAGCAGTTTCTGCACCTCGGCGCGGTTGAGGCCGTTGGCCTTCTGGCACAGGCCCAACTGCACACTGGCCAGCACCTGCTCGTCCTTGACCACCACCCAGAGCAGCACGCTGCCCTTGTTGACGTTGTCCTGCACCTCATCGAAATACGTGCGCGCCTGAGCCGCATCGAGGTCGGCCATGAAGCCAACACTGGCGCCGTAACCCACGGCATCCAGCAACAGATCGATCAAACCCTGACGGTAATGCGCAAAACTTTCAGCATTGACGCGGCGCAGCTGGGCGGCGTTCATCGGTGTCACTCCTTGTTGGCGTCAGGCGGCTCCGCGCCAGGGTTGAGGGTCAGTTGCATAAACGTCAGGTCGAGCCAGCGACCGAACTTGGTACCGACTTGCGGCATCTGCCCGGTGATGCTGAAACCGGCGCGCTCGTGCAGGCGGATCGAGGCGGCGTTACCGCTTTCAATGGCGGCGACCATCACGTGTTTGCCGCAGGTTTTTGCCCGCTCGATCAATGCCGTCATCAGTTGCGGGCCGAGGCCGTTGCCGCGTTGGTCGCTGCGTACATAAACCGAGTGCTCGACGGTGTGGCGAAACCCGTCGAACGGCCGCCAGTCACCGAATGAAGCGTAGCCGAGCACGCTGTTGTCGCCGTCGACGATTACCAGAATCGGATACGCCTGGGCCTGGCGTGCGCTGAACCAGGCCTGACGGTTGCCGAGGTCGACGGCTTGTTCATTCCAGATCGCCGTGGTGTTGAGCACGGCGTCGTTGTAGATGTCGCGGATCGCCGGCAGATCGGCGTGGACGGCATCGCGAATGGAGTAGGTCATGGCGCGGCCTCAGACGATCGGTTGGTGGACGGTGACCAGTTTGGTGCCGTCGGGGAACGTCGCTTCGACTTGAATTTCCGGGATCATTTCCGGGATGCCTTCCATCACTTGCTCACGGCTGAGCAGGGTGGTGCCGAAGTGCATCAGCTCGGCCACGGTCTGGCCGTCACGCGCGCCCTCGAGCAGGGCGGCGGAGATGTAGGCCATGGCTTCCGGGTAGTTGAGCTTCACGCCGCGCGCCAAACGCCGCTCGGCGACGAGGCCGGCGGTGAAGATCAGCAGCTTGTCTTTTTCGCGTGGGGTCAGGTCCATTGTGGGGTTCCATCAGGGCAGTTTTGTGAGGTTCTTGCGGGCGCGGGGTGCCAGTTGGAGCAACCCCTCACCCTAGCCCTCTCCCGAGGGAGAGGGGACTGAACTCGGTTGTTTTCAATGGCCGGTTCAGTCAGCAGTATTCGTTCAGGCAGTTAAATTCATTTCAAGCGACTCGGTCAGGCTCCCTCTCCCTCCGGGAGAGGGCGGGGGGTGAGGGCCGCTTTTCAGGTGTTCCATATTCTCGGTGACACCGCCTCGCGATCCAGAAGCACCGGCCGCAGCAAACGCCATAAATCGATGAGCCAGGCGCGGGCAAGCAATGCTTCACTGGCCAGACAACGGGCCACCAACAACCCCGGCAACTGGGTCAGATCCCCGCGAACGTGGTGATCCAGCGAGCGACAACGCTCCAGGAACTCGGCATCAATCTCACCGGTCACCAACAACGTCGCAAACACCGGATTGCCATCCAGCCCGATCGGCGAATCAAGCAAACCGTCGCCACCGACAATGCGCTGGCGCTCATGCCAGAGCAATCGACCGTCGCGGCGAATATCCAGGTGCGCCTGAAAATGCCCGCGATCAAAACGCTCGCCACTGGCCGGACGACCCAGCGCCACCACATCCCAGTAGAGCAGCCGCGCATCACCCTCAAGATCAATCGAAGTTGTCAGCTCAGCCTGGGCCGCGCTATAGACGATGGTCTCCTGCGGCAGCCATTCCAGCGTCGCCCCGGCCGCTACTTTCAAATCGAGCTTCTGATAAGCCGGCCCACCGGCGCGATACCACTTGGCCGCGCCGGGGCTGGTGATCTGCGCCCAGGCGTCGTGCTCGACGCGGGCGCTGATGTCCAGTCGATCACCGCCGGCAATCCCGCCCGGCGGATGGACGATGATGTGCTGGCAGACCTCGGGGCCTTCGGCGTACAGATGCTTTTGCACGCGCAGCGGGCCGAGGTGCCGGCGCATGACCGGGCGTGTGCAATCGCCGAAACGCGCGTAGGCGAGTTCCAGCTCGGCGTGCCAGCTCGGGGTAAACAGGGCAGGTGCAACGGTCGAATTCATGGTGTGTAATTATCGTTAGGAAGCTACAGATTAGTTCGTTGTACTAGATCGTTACCAGCCCGCGTACACCCTCGGCCTCCATATTTTCACCGCGCCCCTGCTGGACGATCTCGCCCCGGGACATCACCAGGTATTGATCGGCCAGCTCCGCGGCGAAATCGTAGAACTGCTCGACCAGCAGAATCGCCATGTCACCGCGCGCCGCAAGTTGCTTGATCACCGCGCCGATTTCCTTGATCACCGAGGGTTGAATGCCTTCGGTGGGCTCATCGAGGATCAATAAACGTGGGCGACTGGCCAAGGCGCGGCCAATCGCAAGCTGTTGCTGCTGACCGCCGGAGAGGTCACCGCCGCGACGCTGCTTCATTTGTAGCAGCACCGGGAACAATTCGTAGATGAAATCTGGCACTTCTTTGGCTTCACTGCCGGGAAAGCGTGACAACCCCATCAACAGATTCTCTTCCACGGTCAGGCGCCCGAAGATTTCCCGGCCTTGTGGCACGTAGGCGATGCCAGCGTGAACGCGCTGGTGCGGCTTGAACGTGGTGATCGGTTTGCCCTCCCAATTCACCGCGCCTTCTTTGGCCGGCAGCAGGCCCATCAGGCATTTGAGCAGGGTGGTTTTGCCGACGCCGTTACGGCCGAGCAGGCAGGTGACTTCGCCGACTTTCACGTCGAACGAGAGACCGCGCAGGATGTGGCTACCGCCGTAGTACTGGTGCAGCTTGTCGACTTGCAGCATTTCCAAATTCTCCCCCGGTGATCGTTCCCACGCAGAGCGTGGGAACGATCTAGGTCTTCAGCGGCCGAGGTAGACCTCGATCACGCGCTCGTTTTCCTGCACTTGCTCAAGCGAGCCTTCCGCCAACACGCTGCCCTGGTGCAACACAGTGACGTGGTCGGCAATCGAGCCAACAAAGCCCATGTCATGCTCCACCACCATCAGCGAATGCTTGCCCGCCAGGCTCTTGAACAACTCAGCGGTGAACTCGGTTTCCGCATCGGTCATCCCCGCCACCGGTTCATCGAGCAGCAGCAGTTGCGGGTCCTGCATCAGCAACATGCCGATCTCGAGAAACTGCTTCTGCCCATGAGAGAGCAACCCGGCCGGGCGATTGACCGAGGTGGTCAAACGAATCGTCTCCAGCACTTCGCTGATCCGGTCTTTCTGTTCGCCACTCAAGCGCGCACGCAAACTGGCCCACACCGACTTGTCGGTCTTCTGTGCCAATTCAAGGTTTTCAAACACGCTCAAAGCCTCGAACACCGTAGGCTTCTGAAACTTGCGACCGATGCCGGCCTGGGCGATTTGCACTTCGCTCATCTGCGTCAGGTCGAGGGTTTCACCAAACCATGCCTTGCCGTGACTCGGCCGGGTCTTGCCGGTGATCACGTCCATCAGCGTGGTTTTGCCCGCGCCGTTGGGGCCGATGATGCAGCGCAATTCACCCACGCCGATGTACAGGTTGAGATTGTTCAGCGCACGAAAGCCGTCGAAGCTGACGCTGATGTCTTCCAGGGTGAGGATGGTGCCGTGACGCGTATCGAGGCCCGGGCCGACGCTTTGCCCGAGACCGATCGAGTCGCGGCTGGTGCCGGCGTCCTTGTTCGGTTCGACGGGAAAAAAGGCCGGCTCCAACATGAATTCCGCGCTCGCCGTGACTCTCATT
The DNA here is from genome assembly GCF_977020205.1 of Pseudomonas sp. AIG. Taxonomy (NCBI): domain Bacteria; kingdom Pseudomonadati; phylum Pseudomonadota; class Gammaproteobacteria; order Pseudomonadales; family Pseudomonadaceae; genus Pseudomonas; species Pseudomonas sp. AIG. Next base: position 10,709 of record NZ_CDROCK010000034.1, read on the forward strand.
GTTCACCTCGTTTCTTCAGCAGACCGATCACGCCTTTGGGCAGGTACAGCGTCACGACGATGAACAGTGCGCCGAGAAAGAACAGCCAATACTCGGGGAAGGCCACGGTGAACCAGCTCTTCATGCCGTTGACCACACCGGCACCGAGCAACGGCCCGATCAAGGTGCCGCGACCGCCGAGGGCTACCCACACGGCCGCTTCAATCGAGTTGGTCGGCGACATTTCGCTCGGGTTGATGATCCCGACTTGCGGCACGTACAACGCGCCGGCCAGCCCACACAACACCGCACTCAAGACCCACACGAACAGCTTGAAACCGCGCGGGTCGTAGCCGCAGAACATCAAACGGTTTTCCGCGTCGCGCAACGCGGTCAGCACGCGACCGAATTTGCTTTGCGCCAGGCGCCAGCCGATGAACAGACTCGCCACCAGCAGCAACACCGTCGCCAGAAACAACACCGCGCGCGTCCCCGGCTCAGTGATGCCGAAGCCGAGAATCGTGCGGAAATTGGTGAAGCCGTTGTTGCCGCCGAACCCGGTCTCGTTGCGGAAAAACAGGAGCATGCCGGCGAAGGTCAGGGCCTGGGTCATGATCGAGAAATACACGCCCTTGATCCGTGAACGGAAGGCGAAGAAACCGAACACCAGCGCCAGCAAACCCGGCGCCAACACCACCAGACACATCGCCCAGACGAAGCTGCTGGTGCCAGTCCAATACCACGGCAATTCGCTCCACGACAGGAAGGTCATGAACGCCGGCAAGCCATCGCCAGCCGCCTGACGCATCAGGTACATGCCCATCGCATAACCGCCGAGGGCGAAGAACAGACCGTGGCCCAGCGACAGCAGACCGGCGTAACCCCAGACCAGATCCAGCGCTAACGCGACGATGGCGTAGCAGAGGATTTTGCCGACCAGCGTCAGCGTGTAGGCCGAGACCGACAGAGCATTTTCCGCCGGCAACAATGACAGCAGCGGCAGGGCGATCAGCAGGGCAAGAACCACCGCGCCGACCGCGAGGGTGACTTTTGGGCCGGCCTTTTGTGTGGCCGTGACTAACAGAGGCTGGTTCATCAGTCGATCACCCGTCCTTTCAGTGCGAAGAGGCCTTGCGGACGTTTCTGGATAAACAGAATGATCAGCGCGAGGATCAGGATCTTGCCGAGCACCGCACCGATCTGCGGTTCGAGAATCTTGTTGGCGATACCGAGGCCGAAGGCCGCCAGCACGCTACCGGCCAACTGGCCGACGCCGCCGAGCACCACCACCAGGAACGAGTCGATGATGTAGCTCTGGCCGAGGTCTGGGCCGACGTTGCCGATCTGGCTCAGCGCCACGCCGCCGAGGCCGGCGATGCCCGAACCGAGGCCGAAGGCGAGCATGTCGACGCGCCCGGTGGGCACGCCGCAGCAGGCGGCCATATTGCGGTTTTGGGTGACGGCGCGGACGTTGAGGCCGAGGCGGGTTTTGTTCAGCAGCAGCCAGGTCAGCACGACGACGAACAGTGCGAAGGCGATGATGACGATGCGGTTGTATGGCAGCACCAGATTCGGCAGCACTTGAATGCCGCCGGACAGCCACGCCGGGTTGGCCACTTCAACGTTCTGCGCGCCGAACAACAGGCGCACCAGTTGAATCAACATCAGGCTGATGCCCCACGTGGCAAGTAGGGTTTCCAGCGGTCGGCCGTAGAGATGGCGAATCACCGTGCGCTCCAAAGCCATGCCGATTGCCGCCGTGACGAAGAACGCCACCGGCAGCGCAATCAAGGGGTAGAACTCGATCGCTTGCGGTGCATAACGCTGGAACATCAGCTGCACCACGTAGGTCGAGTAGGCGCCGAGCATCAGCATTTCGCCGTGGGCCATGTTGATCACCCCGAGCAGGCCGAAGGTGATCGCCAGACCGAGTGCCGCCAACAGCAGAATCGAACCGAGCGACATGCCGCTGAACGCTTGGCCGAGCACTTCGCCGATCAGCAGTTTGCGTTTGACCTGAGCGAGGCTGGTTTCGGCGGCGGTGCGCACGTTGGTGTCGGCTTCGACGCCGGGTTCGAGCAAACCTTCGAGACGGGTACGCGCCAGGGGATCGCCGGTTTCGCCGAGCAACCTCACGGCCGCGAGACGCACGGCCGGGTCAGTATCGACCAACTGCAGATTGGCCAGGGCCAGGCTCAGGGCGGCGTGGACGCTTTCATCTTTTTCGCCAGCGAATTGCTGGTCGAGGAATTTCAGCTGCGCGGGTTTCGCGCTTTTCTGCAATTGCTGCGCGGCACTCAGACGGATTTTGGCGTCGGCGGCGAGCAATTGGTGGCTGGCCATGGCAGTGTCGATCAGACCCCGCAGGCGGTTATTCAGGCGCAGGGTTTTGGGTTGGCCGTCGATGGTCAGCTCGCCTTGTTGCAGGGCGTTGATCAATTCGATACGCGCCGGATCGGGCTGCGCGGCCCAGGTTCCCAGCAGTTTGGCTTGTTGCACGGGATTGGCCGCGACGAAGTCTTCGGCCTCGCCAGCGTGGGCCAGCATTGGCAGCAATAGTGCGATGGCTAGAAGCAAGCGGTAGAGGGCAGTGCGCATATGCGTGGCCTTGCGTAGTGATCGTTCCCACGCTCCGCGTGGGAATGCAGCCCGGGACGCTCTGCGTCCCTAAAGCGGACGCAGAGCGTCCGTTAAGGCATTCCCACGCAGAGCGTGGGAACGATCAGGTTGAGCGGGATGACTCAGTTGCTCTTCACCGCATAATCCGGCTTCTTGTCGTTGCCCTGAATGAACGGGCTCCACGGTTGCGCGCGGATCGGCCCTTCGGTCTGCCACACGACGTTGAACTGACCATCGGCCTGTATCTCGCCGATCATCACCGGTTTGTGCAGGTGGTGATTGGTCTTGTCCATGGTCAGCGTGTAACCCGACGGCGCGGCAAACGTCTGCCCGGCCAGCGCTTCACGCACCTTGTCGACGTCAGTGGATTTGGCTTTCTCGACCGCCTGCGCCCACATGTGGATGCCAACATAAGTGGCTTCCATCGGGTCGTTGGTCACGGCTTTGTCGGCGCCCGGCAGGTTGTGTTTCTTCGCGTAGGCTTTCCAGTCCGCGACGAATTTCTTGTTCTGCGGGTTCTCTACCGACTCGAAGTAGTTCCACGCCGCGAGGTTGCCCACCAGCGGTTTGGTGTCGATGCCGCGCAGTTCTTCTTCGCCGACCGAGAACGCCACAACCGGTACGTCGGTGGCTTTCAGGCCCTGGTTGGCCAGCTCTTTATAGAACGGCACGTTGGAGTCGCCGTTGACCGTCGAGATGACAGCAGTCTTGCCGCCGGCCGAGAATTTTTTGATGTTGGCGACGATGGTTTGATAGTCGCTGTGACCGAACGGTGTGTAGACCTCTTCGATGTCCTTGTCGGCCACACCTTTGGAATGCAGGAACGAACGCAGAATCTTGTTGGTGGTGCGCGGGTAGACGTAGTCGGTGCCGAGCAGGAAGTAGCGCTTGGCGCTGCCGCCTTCTTCGCTCATCAGGTATTCAACCGCCGGGATCGCTTGCTGGTTCGGCGCAGCGCCGGTGTAAAACACGTTCGGCGACATCTCTTCGCCTTCGTACTGCACCGGGTAGAACAGCAGGCCGTTAAGCTCTTCGAACACCGGCAACACCGATTTACGCGACACCGAAGTCCAGCAGCCGAACACCACGGCAACCTTGTCCTGAGTCAGCAACTGCCGGCCTTTTTCGGCAAACAGCGGCCAGTTCGACGCCGGGTCAACCACCACCGGCTCAAGCATCTTGCCGTTGACGCCGCCCTTGGCGTTGATCTCGTCGATGGTCATCAGCGCCATGTCTTTGAGCGATGTTTCGGAGATCGCCATGGTGCCGGACAACGAATGCAGAATCCCGACCTTGATGGTCTCGGCGGCCTGGACAGTCCAGGTCATGCCCATCGCGGCAATGGATGCCGTGAGTGTGAAAGCCTTGATCAAACTGCGACGCTTCATTGTGCGATCTCCATGAACATTCAATTTTTCTGGTTGGCAGATGCGGACGACTGAAGGTGTGTTTTGCAAGGGCTGTGCCCGGTCGGGATCGGGCAGGAAAATGTCGTTTCAGAGCGGTTGCGTAACAGGGGGAGCGCACCAGGAATGGACAGGTTGCGGGTGTTGGTGCGCAGAGGTGCGCCAGTTTGGGGCGCGGCGTGTGCTGGCAGATGCGGACACATAAACGATAAACATGTACCACGGCTCGCCAGGCCGGCAGGAACAGACTCATTCGATCGTTATCCCGATTCTATTTCGCAGGATGCTTATCATGAGTGACGTTTCAGGCCGGACCGACCGCGCCGCCAAACCTTCCCGCAAACTCGGGCTGCCGCCCCTGAGTCCGGCGTTTCTGACTGAGGAGGATGCTGCCTATTGGGTCCATACCCGTATTCCCCAGAACACGGACAGGGAATATGGCAGCGTGGTCCTGCTTCGCCCGGATGGGCGATTCGTCGCCACCTCACCCGTCCCGGGAGAAGTCACACGCTTCGATTTCGGTAGCATCATCGAAGTCGATGCCGCAGGCCGCTACGTGCACCCTCGTGGCTATAGATGCGTGGCGAACCTGCATTGCCATGCGCCTCTGTACGAGGAAGTTCGCAAAGCCAACCCACGTCAGGACGAAAGGCTGATCAGGCTTTTCATCAATTTTTTCTCCGATCTGGATTTCGTCGCGGATGTGGCTGCGAAGGACTTTTTTCGCAGTGCGTATCTGTCCGGACCCGATGGAACCTTGCTCAAATATTCGCCGAGTGGCTCGAAAGAGGAGTTCAGCTACTACCTATGGCGCAAGGCTGGCTCGCCGACCGGTAATCCGGTGGGCACCTATGACGTGATGAGCATCATCAACAAGGTCGCGTCCGTGGGTGAGCTGAAAGTCATAGTTTCGCACGAAGACTGGGGGCATTCCGTTGGCCAAGTGCCGCCGGACTGGAAAGCAGGCCAGCCATTTTCCAAAGGCAGGCTTACCGAGTTACCGCTGATGACTCGCGTCTGTGTCAATGCCGAACGCGCCGTTATTGCCGCGCTAAAGTCCCGGGGCGCACAAACTTCAGGGTTGCTTCTGAAGAAAATCGCCAGCGAAGAGTATGTCGCGACCCATGCACGCCCGGCGGGACTGGCGTCATGGGATCCAGTGAAGATCTTTCCGGCGGGTGATGACGGGCAATTACAGTTGCCTGAAGGCTACGGGCTGGAAGGTTTTTACTACGCTTCCCGTCCTGACCCTTCGCGGCTCACTCCTGCTCAGCCGTGGCTCTGCGAGAATTTCTTCACGCCACAGGAAATCGCTCTGGCCATTTCGTGTCACAAGAGGAGCCAGAGATTGGCTGTGGCCGGTCGGCCTTTGTCGCTGTACATGCAGGCCAACGATGCTTCCATGTTGAAGTACAGCTTCAGCGGCAGCGAGATAGAAACGGCACTGAGCGTCGAGCATTCCGACGGGTCAATCACCGACGCCGGGGTGCAGTCCAGGCTGATGACTGGAGCATTATGGCCACGGGAATTTGTCTCGATGTTGATATTGGCTGGCCGGCTTGAAGTTGTACGAGGCAGCGCGTTGTGGGCGCGTTTGGGGGTGATGGACCTGGAGTGGGTACCCTTCGCGAACTTCCCTTGGCCGCCATTGAGTCAGGCGTTTTTATCCGCCGATGACGCTGTCCGGTATGCCCACGAACAAGTCGGCATTCGACGTGACCGACAGTATGTGGGCTATGTATTTCAGCGCAGCGACAAACGCTTTGAGGTGACCGAGCCGCTGGAAGGGGGCATCGATGTGCTTGACCAGGGGCAGCTTTATCCTCGAGATAATCGAGGGCGTCCGGTTTTTCCCGACAACCATGTGTTGCACGCCCGTTATGTCTCCCATGTAGCGCTCTCGCAGCTGGAACCGGTCAATATCGAATTCCGGCAGTGGACGTTCTACGAGGCGTTGCTCAGCCTGCAGATGTTGAGTGTCGAGGAGGTCCGGCAGGTATTGCTTGATGAAACTGTTCTGTATTGCTCTGCAGCCATGGACAGTCTGGTCAGATTCGCACCTTACGCCACCCTGGCTTCGAAGGATCTGGCGCGACGCCTGGGGACACGCTTGCATCCCGGTCCCTTGGCTCTGGACCTGGACAACGGCAGCAAACGACCGCAGGACTTCATCAGGGAGCAGGCCGCCGCCGGCTGGCTGTTCAACCTGACGGACAACGAGTTGTGGGGCCATCGCGGCCAAATACTGCCGGGCTGGAGCATGCCAGAATCCGCCGGGTCAAGATCCACAGAACCGACATCGCCCATACCGACACTGCCTACGCCGTCCCTGCCCCAGCCGTCACTGCCACCGTATCCTTCCTCGTCTTCGCCTCGGTCGTCTTCTCCCTGGCCATTGCCATGGAAGCGGCCTGAGTTCGTCATGTACGGTCCAGTCTGTGCTTCGGCGGACCAAGCGGCGCAGTATCTGTTTGCTGGCGACAGGCGTTTGCATGATGAGAACCGTGCCTGGTTCGGATTCATCCTCAAGCACGAGGGCCGGGAGGAATACATCGGTACTGAGCTGTTTCCTGTCAGTGGTCAGGACAGCAATCTGTTTCGACTGGAGGCCGTGTTCGCCCCTCGACGGTCAGCGCCCTGGTATCAGTACCCGGAAGGCTTCGACATGTATGGGAGCTTTTATCTACATCAGCGAGTAAAGGCACCGTCGAGCAGCCCTGAGCACTGGCTGGCGCAGTACTTTGTCTCGCCGGATAGTCTGACCACAGCGATGTACTACGGTCGCCGGCGGCCTGTAATGGATTCAGGGCCTGCCGCGTTTTATCTTGCCACTCGGGACGGTGCTCTGCTGACGTATGCAAGGAATAAGGCAAGCAAGTTGTTCCATGACGACACCTCTCAGACAACACTTGACTCGATCAAGCGAGGCCTCGCGTCCGGCGAGTGGCTGTCGACGGATTTCGTCCATGCGGTCGCCGAAAGCGGTGAACTCTCGGTGGTACGAACAAGCGCGTGCTGGGATCGTTCAGGAAGGGTAAGGCCAACGTGGCAGCCCTACGCGAATCTGCAGCGGCGCTGGCTCGGCCCGGCTTTTCAAAGTGCTGACGATGCTGCGGCGTTTGCCAAATCGAGCTTGCCCCGGGGTACGGACAAACCTTATGGCGGCGTCATTCTGAAACGGCCCGACGGCTTGTATTTGGCCTCTGCGCCCCTCGAGGTGTCGCGGGAGGATTTCGACATCACCGAGATTTTTCCGGATGAAAGCGAGGACGCGGGCATATTTCCTGCTGGCTGCAGGATCACGGCGCGTTATCGATCCAGAGTCGCAAGGGAGCTGTCGGTCATTTTTTCTCGTGTCGAGAAGCAGATCTATCTGAACATGCTGTCGGTCGATACCGTGTACTCCGCCTTCACGCGGCTGCCAAGAATGGCGTGGGATGAGTACCTGTTCGGCCCCGACGGTTCGTTGATCCGCTATCAACCGGGAATATGGGATCGCCTGCGCGCAGACCTGGTCGCCGTTCTGACGGATTACAAAACGGTCCCTGCCAACCTGAATGGCGACGCGATAAAACAGCGCATACGTAGCGCGAACCTGAAACCGAGTGAATGGGTCGATGCCTTGGCAAAGGCAGGCTATTTGCAGGTTGTCATCGGCAGTGAAGTCTGGGGTTTGCCCCGTCAGGTGAGTCGCTGGGTTCCTTTCTCTGCAGATCTGCAGCCCGTAATGGATTACACCAGAGCCGCGAGCGCTGCGCTTTGCAGTCCGGTATTCATTCAGGCAGATGCGGTTGCCCGGTATGTTCATGAAGTCTCGGTGAGCAGGGACACTCAGACTTTCGGATTCATACTGCGCTCTCGGGATGGCTTGTTCCTCGCCAGCCTGCCCGTTGAAGTGCAACGCTCTGAATTGGCTGTGGATCGAGTATTCGAACAGGCACGCCTGCTTTCAGGGTTTGTACAGGATTCGATTTATCTGCGCGCAGCGCTGCCTCCGTTGGGCGCACGGCCCGATGATTTGCGAAATGTCTTTGTTAACCCCAACGATGTTCAGCAAGCCTGTCGACGCTCCAGTACGCCGCAGGGGTACAAACCGATCTACATCTCCTGTGCCGATGACGCGTTGCTGAAACTGCAATTGCATGCGTTTGAACCCGGCGTGTTCTACGACGCTTACGGGCAGGTTGAGTTGCGCCCCAATGCGTTTGTATCGCGCGAGCAAGCAGCGATTGATGAACGTGACATTGCCAGGGGCAGATTCAGATTTACAGACTACGTGCACCGGATGGCCAAGGCCGGCCGGCTCGACGTTATTGAAACCAGTGATTACTGGTCGCGGCATGGTCAAGTGGATGAGCGCTGGCAGCCGCGTATGGCCGATGCTTCGAACGAGCAACAATGGCGAGATAACCCGGTACCGGCGCTGGGGCCGGTTTTTCATCACCCCGACGATGCCGCCCGCTATGCGCAACAACGCACGGACGATACGGCTCACACCGAAACCGGTTACGAAGGCGCGATTCTGGCGCGGTCGACGAGCAGTCGATTTGCCCCGCTCGAGCCAATAGCCTGGTCCGCCTATGCAGAGGACCCTGTCCTGCAGATATTCCGCTCGTCCAGGGATCCGACGATCAGCTGGCGAAATCCGGCGGCACGTTATCCCCGTGGCTACACACTCGTGGCCAGCCACCAGTTCCATCTGTCGGGCAATACCACGCTCGCACCGGACACGGATGATGTCAGAGCAAATTTCGCTTCGCCTGCGCGAGTGCATGCGCACACACATGAACTCAAGGCCCAGGGTTTCGACATTCAGGATTATTACTACTCAACGCCGAACCATGTGTTGATCAAGTACACACCCGTTTACTCGCAGGCCGAGAGGGATTTGCTGCTGACCCGACCTGTTGCTTTCGAAGCCGGGCGTTGGGTCAGCCGGCTAAGTCCGGGCGAGTTTGTTTCACAACTCATGGAGCTGGGTGAATTCAGGGTGCTGCTCGCAGGGCATTACTGGCGTCAGACCGGACGAATGGGCTCCGGCTGGAGAGAGCGTCGCCAGCAGCCTGTAACTGAGGGTGGTGCGCGAGTCAGAGACGAGTTGTAACGCTCGATCCAGCGGCTACATGGCCGGGAGTGTGCCGCCGTCGGCGGCCACTCCACATTGAGTCTGATTTACGTCGAGGCAGATTCAGCTTGCCGATCAAACCGCGATAACAGCAATCGATCCAGCAACCAGACGACCACCAGCGAAGCCCCCACCAACGGGAACACCACTGCCAGGGCCAGCATGATCACCACGCCGGTTTTCCATTTCGGCAGGTCATGGCGCAGCGGTGGTACGCCGAATTTGCCCTGTGGCCGACGCTTCCACCAGATCACCACGCCGCTGACGGCGCTGAGCAGAATCATCAGACAGATCAGCAGCACGACGATCTGGTTGAAGGTGCCGAACATCTTGCCTTCGTGGAGCATTACGCCGATCTCGGTGGCGCGGGCAACGGTGCCGTATTGTTCGAAACGCACATCGGCGAGGACGTTGCCGGTGTACTGATCGACATGCAGGGTGGCATCGTTACGCGGGTCATCGGCGAACACGGCGATGGTGAACACACCGGTAGCGGTGGTCGGCAGGGTGATGCTGTAACCCGGTTCGACCTTGCGCTGGGTGGCAATGTTCTGCACGTCTTGCAGGCGGATGGTGGGTGCCGCCGGGCCGGCATTGGCGGCACCGTGAGCCATGTGTTCGGCGTGGTCGCCGGACATTGGCATCGGCGTGTTTTCCATCGCCCATGGCACGGTCTGGCGCGTGGCGGTGTTCAGGCTGCGCGCCTCGACGTCGGAGGTTGGCACGTTGTCCCACATTGCCGCCGGAAACACGTTCCACACTTGCGCGTACTGCTTGCCCCAGAAACCGGTCCAAGTCATGCCGCTGAGCAGCATCACCAGCAACAGGGTCGCGCCCCAGAATCCGGTGACGGCGTGAAGATCACGCCACAACACGCGACCGCGACTGTTCAGCCGTGGCCACAGAATCCCCGCTGCCTGACCGCGCGGCCACCACAGGAACAGGCCGGACACCACCAGCACCACGCCCCAACCGGCAGCCATTTCGATGAGGCGGTCACCGACGGTGCCGATCATCAATTCGCCATGGATGGCGCGGGCGATGGCTTGCAGGTTCTGTTTGGCATCCTGCTCACCGAGGATGTCGCCGTGGTACGGATCGACAAATACGTTGAGCTCGTGGCCGGCGTTCTTCACCACAAACTGTGCGCTGCGTTCAGCATTCACCGGTGGCAGATACTGGGTGACCTGGCCCTGTGGATAAGCGCTTTTCACCCGTTGCAGCAGGTCATCGGCCGGGACCGTGTGATGCCCGGCAGGGACGTTGAGCAGGCTGCTGTACATCAGCGAATCGAGCTGCGGTTTGAACAGATAAATGATGCCGGTCAGGGCCAGCATCACCATGAAAGGGGCGACGAAGAGACCGGCGTAAAAATGCCAACGCCAGGCCAGGTTGTAGAAATTCGGTTTGGGCTGTTTCATCACGTGTGCTCCGCTGGGCTTGGATCTTCTAGTTGTTCTGCAACCCTGTGGGAGCGAGCCTGCTCGCGAAGGGGACGGCACATCCAACGTTGATGTCGTCTGGCACGACGCCTTCGCGAGCAGGTCGAATCGTCGCACCGTCGCTCCCACATGGGTGGGTGGGTGTTAGAAACTCATGTCGACCTTGGTCCAGAGCGTGCGCCCCGGTTCATTGATCGCTTGCGGGTCATTGGCCGGGTAGCCGAATCCGGCGTTGCCCGCCAGGTTCAGGTGTTCGGCGTAAGCCTTGCCGAACAGGTTGTCGACGCCGCTGCTGACCTTCCAGTTCTTGTTGATCCGATAGGCACCGTTTAGTGAGAACACGCCGAAGCCTGAACTCTTGTCGTAATCCTTGCCGACCACGTTGCCCTTGTTCTGGTCGATACGGTTCTGCGCGGCAACCACCCTCCACAGTGCGCCGGCGCTCCAGTTGTCTTCGGAATAGGTCAGACCGAAGCGTGCATCCAGCGGCGGCATCTGCGGCAGAGCCTTGCCGTCACTGCTGTTCTTGCCCCAGGCGTAGGCCAGGGTCGCATCGGCTTTCCAGTGGTCGGTGAGTTTGTACGCGGCACCGAGTTCACCACCCATGATTCGCGCGTCAATGTTCTCGGCGCGCGAGGTGCTCATGCCCATCATTCCCGGGGTGTAGTCGAAGAGGATGTAGTCGCGCACCACTCCGATATAGCCCGAGGCCCAGGCTTCGAGGTCGGCGCTCTTGTAGTTCACGCCGAAGTCCAGCTGGGTGGTCTTTTCCGGTTTGATCGAATCGAACGCGTTGACCGAACCGGCCGGGCCGGACTTGGGCGAAAACAGCTCCCAGTAATCCGGGAAGCGTTGCGCGTGGCCGAGGCCTGCATAAAGCGTGGTCGGGCTGTCGGCAAGGTCATGCTCGTAACGGATGAAGCCGCTAGGCAGGGTGTCGGCGCGGGTATCGTCGGCGGTCGGATTGGGGCGGCTCATCATTCCCGAACCGGTGGTCTGCCGATAATCCTTGGCCGAGGCGCGGTCGACGCGGGCGCCGCTGATCAGCCGATCACGGTCGGCGGCGTACCAGGTCATCTCGCTGAACACGCCGTAGTTGTGGAAATCGGCGTCCTTGCTGTACGGCTGGTCCTTGTAGGTGTCGATCCCCATGCCGCTGCGTTGGCGGTGCTCGTTGGTCTGCGCGTCGAGGCCGGTGATCAACTGAATATCAGCCCAGCGCCAGGTGGCCTTGATCCGCGCGCCGAGGGTGCGGCGGTCGACGTTGGACGCCATGGGCCCGGCCATCATCCCGGTGCCGGACGGCGTGCGCAGGGTGTAGTTGTCCATGACGTGGTCGGCGTAGTTGTAGTAGACCTGCGCTTCGAGTTTCTCCAGCACGTCAGTGATGTTGGATTTCTCGATACGCAGGCCGAGGCTTTCACGCAGGAACTGCGAGCCGTCCATGCCGCGCCCGGCATAGCGCGCTTCGCCATTACCCTTGCCGGCAGTGAGTTCAATCAAGGTGTCGGCATCCGGGGTCCAGCCGAGCGCGACGTCACCGTTCCACTTGTCGTAACGCGAGGCGACGATGTCGTTGTTGCCGTCGCGGTAATCGTCGGAATGCGCGGTGTTGCCGATTACTCGCACATAGCCCAACGGCCCGCCGGCAGCGGCATCGACGACCTTGTCGAAGCGTCCGTGAGAGCCGGCCAGAATGCTCGCGTTCACGCGTGTGCCGAGTTCGCCGAAGCTCTCCGGTTCACGATCAAACAGCACCGTGCCGGCCGAGGCGCCAGGCCCCCAAAGCACGGTTTGCGGGCCTTTGATCACGGTGAGCTTGTCGTAGGTTTCCGGCGAAATGTACGAGGTCGGCGCGTCCATCCGGCCGGGGCAGGCGCCGAGCATCATGCTGCCGTTGGTGAGGATGTTCAGACGCGAACCGAACATGCCGCGCAGCACCGGATCACCATTGGTGCCGCCATTGCGTACCAGAGCGAAGCCGGGAATGGTCTTCAGATAGTCGCCGCCGTCACTGGCCGGCACCGGTTGGCGCGGATCTTTCGGATTGGTGACGATGGTCAGTGGTGAACTCGGGGCGATTGCGGTGATCACCGTCGGACTGAGTTCTTCCTGGTGACCGGCGTGGTCATCGGCCAGCACCAGCGGGGACAGCAATACGCCGCAAAGGACGGCGGTAGCGTGCCTGAAACGAATCCGCGACTCGTTCAAAGCGAAAGACACCGGGGTGGAACCCGAACGTGAAACAGCAGCAAACCTGGACATGACAATTTCCATCAAACATTCGTAAACGACACGGCCGGCAGCGTGAAGCTGTCTTCTCAACCGTGTGCAATCAAAGGTGCGTGTTTACGTTGCGACGGGCGGGGCGCGGCTGCGGGCGCCGGGGAAAAAGGTCTGCCGGGCGTGGCCCAGGCGTGGCGAGTCTGGGGTGAAGGTGTTCAGCGGCGGGATATTGAAAGCGACGAAATCGCCGCCACCGGTCAGTGCCGGGCAATTGAACAGCAGGCTGCAATAGCCGCACTTTTCCCAGAGCACGTGGTGCGAGGATTGCGGCGGGCAGTGTTCTGCCGTCGGTTGTGCATCATGGCCGCTGTGGTCCATGCCCGGCATGTCCATCGACATGTCCATGCTCATCGGCATGGACGTCGAGGCGTGCTGATCCATCGGCATCGACTGAGAAATCAGTGGGCCGATGAAGATCATCAACATGGCGAACAGGGCGATCCAGCTGCCGCGAGTCAGGTGTTGAGTCTGACGGCGTTGCAGTGGCGGCCTGGCGCTCAGCGGGCGCATGGGCGGAGTCTGCCGGAAGGCTTACTGAGCGTGCGCGTGGGCCTGCGTGGTTTCCGGCGGTTTCTTCTGCACCGAGACTTCGACGGTGACGTCACCGGCCTTCTCGAAATGCAGCGTCAGCGGGAAGCGCTTGCCGTCGCTGAGCAGGCTGCGATCGGTCGGGTTGAGCAGCATCACGTGATAGGCCATCGGCGCAAAGGTCACGTTGCCGCCGGCCGGAATGGCCACGCTCGGCACTTGCTGCATCTTCATCAGATCGCCCTGCATGACGTGCTCGTGCAGTTGCGCTTCGGGGGCGATGGGCGAGTCGACGCTGAGCAGGCGATCGTCCGTCTTGCCGGCGTTGTGAATGATGAAATAGGCGGCGACCGTCGGCGCATTCGGCGGCAACTCTTGCGACCACGGGTGGGCGATCTCAAGTTCGCCCGCCTTGTATTCGTGGGCATGGGCAAAGCACGTCGGCAACAGCAGCGCAGCGACGATGATGAGTTTGTTCAGCATGGCAGTTCTCCAGAACGATTTGAAACGCAGGTCAATTGCGCGAACAAATCAAACCAGAGGGGAAGCGCGGGGATTGAGACTCGGCCATTGCTGGCGCGGAGTCGGTGTTTGCAGCAAGGCGGGCGCCACGCTGCGATTACTTTCGTAGCGGGCGAAATACAGCTGCGGCGCATGCCCCGGCAGCGCCACCAATGGCGCCGAGCCTGAGCAGCACCAGCAATGCTGCATGTTCGAATGTGTATCGTTGGCCGGGGTTTTTTGATCGATGGGGCCGATGTTGATCGCTACCATCTTGGTCCCGCTGCCGGTGCAGAAACTGCTCCAGAGCAATTGCTCGGCCGGTGAATTGGCCGCCTGCGCCATCGCCCCGGTCATCGGCATGGCGAGCATGTTGAACAGCACTGCAAAGCAGGCGATCCAGGCAATTGCTAGCCGGTGTCGGTTCATGGGACAGATCCATTGGGTGGGCGATCAGGCGCGGCTATTTAGCCTGATCAGGGCCGATAAGTAAAAAAGCGTCGTGCGGTTTGGTGTCGCAGCGCTTCCTGCAAGAGCTTGAGAAGCCTGCGCCCCAGCTCGATTTCGCCGTTATAAATGAGTGTAGCGGCTTCGATTCGCATTGCCTGGGCGAAATTCGAGTCGCTTTCTATTCGTGCACGAATGGTCTGCTTGACGTCTCGAAGTGCTACTCGGTTGAGCTGCCCATCGCCCGAGTCTTCGATCTCACAACCCTTGATGTATTCGCTAAGATCGGCAGGCGTTTTGAGGTAATCCTTGACGTCGAAACGGGAGAATTTTTCTGACATTGGATATGTACGCCCTTGGAATCAAAGACGTTGAGCGTAGAGGTGGACGCTGGATGCCGATAGTCAGTGATTCGTTAAGTTGTTGTGGGCAGTGTCCGGCGCGTTTGTAGGATTCAGGTCAGATATCCGGCCGAGCCCGTGACATTGTGGGAGCGAGCCTGCTCGCTCCCACAGTGGTCGGTGGCGAACACGTAGTCTGTGTACGTCGCGAACCTTGTGGAAGCGGCGGTGCGACGATTCGACTTGCTCGCGAAGGCGTCCGTGAGAACTGCGCTTGTTTTTAGATAAGGTTAAGGGGCGCAAGGGCCATGAGGATTGCGTCGACCGAGGCAAACTCCCGATCAACCCCCGGCAACCCCGGTCGCTTCAACACAATCACCGGCACCCCACGCTCGCGCGCCACTTCCAGCTTCGGCTCGGTCGCGGTGCTGCCGCTGTTCTTGCTGATCAACACATCGATCTGCCGTCGCTCGAACAGCGCTCGCTCATCCTCCAGCAGAAACGGCCCGCGCGCGCCGATCACTTCGCAGCGTTCGTTGCCGGGGTAGACGTCGAGGGCGCGCAAGGTCCAGAACTGCTCCGCAGGGATTTCATCAAGGTGCTGCAGCGGTTCGCGGCCGAGGGTGAACAGCGGTCGGCGAAACGGCTTGAGGGCAGTGATCAACTCGGCCCAGTCGCTGACTTCGCGCCAGTCATCATCGGGCTGCGGCTGCCAGGCCGGACGGCGCAGGGCCCAGCAAGGGATGCCGGTCAGTTGTGCGGCGCTCGCAGCGTTCTGGCTGATCTGTGCGGCATAGGGATGCGTGGCGTCGAGCAGCAGGTCGATGCCTTCGTCGCGAATGAACTGCGCCAGACCTTCGGCGCCACCGTAGCCACCGACGCGCACCTGACAGGTCAGATCCGTCGGTACCCGGCCAACGCCCGCCAAGCTATAGATATGTTCCGGCCCGAGCGTCCGGGCAATCGCCAGCGCTTCCGTGACGCCGCCCAGCAGCAGAATCCGCTTCATGCAAAACCTCCGGCATGCCCGACAATGCCGCCCTGACGATCAATCGCAAACACCTCGACCTGCACCTGCGCCGGCACCACGCTGCGGGCGAAATTCAACGCATGTCGACAGACCTCATCGCCGAGCGCGATCCCCGCCGCACTGGCCATCGCCAACGCCTGCTGACTGGTATTGGCTTCACGAATGCCTAGCTGCAACGCCTCATCGGCGCCAATCGCGGCGGCCCACTCCGCCAGTTGCGGCAGGTCGATACTCGAATGCCGCGAATGCAGATCCATGTGCCCGGCCGCCAGTTTGCTGATCTTGCCGAAGCCGCCGCACAGGCTGAGTTTATCCACAGGCACTTTGCGCAGATGCTTGAGCACGGCGCCGACGAAGTCGCCCATTTCGATCAGGGCGATTTCCGGCAGATCGTAGACCCGGCGCATGGTGTCTTCGCTGGCATTGCCGGTGCAGGCAGCGATGTGCAGATAACCGTTGGTTTTCGCCACGTCGATGCCTTGATGGATCGAGGCAATGTAGGCTGCGCAGGAAAATGGCCGGACGATGCCGCTAGTACCGAGGATCGACAGCCCACCAAGAATGCCCAGTCGCGGATTCATGGTTTTCAACGCCAGCGCTTCGCCGCCCTCGACGTTGACGGTGACGTCGAAGCCGCCGCCGTAACCGGTCTCGGCGGCGAGCAGCGTCAGGTGGTCGCTGATCATTTTGCGTGGCACCGGGTTGATCGCCGGCTCGCCGACACCCAGCACCAGTCCCGGCCGAGTCACGGTGCCTACGCCGGCACCGGCATTGAAACGAATTCCCGGTTCGGCCATTAGCCGTACCCGCGAATAGAGCAGGGCGCCGTGGGTCACGTCGGGATCGTCGCCGGCATCCTTGATCGTTCCGGCCTCGGCGCCGTCATCGGTCAAACGACAGAACTCCAGACGCATCTGCACCTGTTTGCCTTTGGGCAACACGATCTGCACCGCATCCGCCGACAGCCCGCCGAGCAACAGACGCGCGGCGGCAAGGCTGGTGGCGGTGGCGCAACTGCCGGTGGTCAGGCCGCTGCGCAGGGGCGCGGGTTGTTCGGCGGTTTCGTCACGCATCGAGGGGTTTGACCAGATCGAGCAGGGTGATCGGCAACGCCTGACGCCAAGTGTCAAACTCGCCGAGCGGCTGCGCCTGGGCAACATGGATACGCGTCAGCTCGCCACCGTAACGTTCACGCCAGCTCATCAGGGTGACTTCGCTTTGCAGGGTCACCGCGTTGGCGACCAGACGGCCACCGGGTTTGAGTCGTTCCCAACAGGTTTCGAACACGCCCTCACGGGTCACGCCGCCGCCGATGAAAATCGCGTCCGGGCGCTCCAGCCCGGCCAGCGCCTGCGGGGCTTTGCCGCAAATCAGTTGCAGACCGGGCACACCCAGCGCATCGCGGTTGTACTCGATCAATTGCTGACGGCCGTTATCGGCTTCGATGGCCAAGGTGCGGCAGCTCGGGTGCGCGCGCATCCATTCGATGCCGATCGAGCCACTGCCGGCGCCGACATCCCAGAGCAGTTCGCCGGGTGTCGGGGCGAGGCGGGCGAGGGTGATGGCGCGCACATCGCGTTTGGTCAGTTGGCCGTCATGCCGGAAGGCCGAGTCGGGCAGCCCGGCCAGACGTGACAGGCGCGGGGCCTGTGTGTCGGCCAGGCATTCGATGGCGATGACATTGAGGTCGGCTATCGGCGCGTCGTCCCAAGCGTCGGCGCTGCTGTCGATGCGCCGCTCGGCGTCACCGCCCAGATGCTCCAGCACGCTCATGCGACTGCCACCGAAACCGCGCTCGCGCAGCAACGCCGCGACTGCCGCCGGACTCTGACCGTCGTTGCTCAGCAACAACAGCCGCACGCCACTGAACAACTGGGCATTGAGCGCCGCCAGCGGTCGGGCCACCAGCGACAGCGTCACCACCTCCTGCAACGGCCAGCCGAGACGCGCGGCGGCCAGCGAGCACGACGACGGTGCGGGCAAAATCAGCATCTCCTCGTTCGGCACCTGACGGGCGAGGCTGGCGCCGACGCCGTAAAACATCGGGTCACCACTGGCCAGCACGCAGACCGCTTCGCCGCGTTGCTCCAGCACCGGCGCGAGAGAAAACGGGCAGGGCCACAATTGCCGTTCACCGCGAATACACACCGGCAGCAAATCCAGTTGGCGCTGGCCGCCGATGATCCGCGAAGCGCCCAGCAGGGCCCGCCGGGCGTTTTTGCCCAGGCCCTTGAAGCCGTCTTCACCGATTCCCACTACCGTCAGCCAGGGTGACATCTATATTCCTCTAAACACGCCGTTCCGACGGGCAGTCTTTTCATGCCAGCGGACAAAGCAGGCATAATACCGCGCCTTCGCCCGCGAAGCGCTTTTCCCACGCAGCCGGTCAGCCCCTTGAACGAACGCCCGATGTCCACCGCTTTACGCCCCTCGGCCTGCCCGGGGTTGCTGCGTATCGTCCAGGCACTGGACGGCGGCATCTGCCGGATCAAGCTCAATGGCGGCTCGATCAGCGCCGATCAGGCTGACGCGGTGGCCGAGGCCGCCGAGCAGTTTGCTGGCGGGGCCATTGAGGCAACCAATCGGGCCAATCTGCAGATTCGCGGGATCGGCCCGCAGTCCGCTGCGCTGATTGACCGCTTGCTCGCCGCCGGTCTCGGCCCGCGCACGGCGGCCGGTGACGATGTGCGCAACCTGATGCTCAGCCCCGCTGCCGGCATCGATCGGCAGATGCACTTCGACACCCGGCCTCTCGCCGAACAGATCCTCGACACCTTGCAAAGCCATCCACGTTTCCACGAGTTGAGCGCCAAGTTCGCTGTGCAACTGGATGGCGGCGAAGCGCTGGCGATGCTTGAACACCCCCATGACCTGTGGTTGTCAGCATTCGAGCGTGACGGTGCCGTGTTGCTGGCGTTCGGTCTGGCCGGATGCCCGACGGATCGTGCGGTCGGCGCGGTGGCGCTGGAACACGGTCATGCGCTGGTGGTGGCGGTGCTGGAGTTGTTTCTTCAGTCGGCGCGGCCCGAGCAGACGCGCATGCGCCATTTGCTCGACGAGTTGCCTCTTTCGGCGTTTCTCGAGCAACTGCGCTCGCGTTTGCCGATCGAGGCGATCAGTCATTGGCAGCACGTGGCGGCTGCGGACGATCTGCACATCGGCGTTCATCCGCAAAATACACCGGACCGGGTGTACATCGGTGCGGTGCCGGCGCTGGGTCGTCTCGATCCGGCGATGCTGCGCGGGGCCGCGCAATTGGCCCGCCGATTCGGCAATGGCAGCCTGCGCTTCACACCCTGGCAAAGCCTGCTGCTGCCTGATGTGCAAACCAGCGATGCCGCTCAAGTGCTGGAAGGTCTTGAGCAACTGAACCTGCTGACCCGCGCTGCCGAACCCCTCTCACGCCTGATCGCCTGCACCGGCTCCAATGGTTGCGGCAAAGGCCTGGCCGACACCAAGCAGGACGCCCGCCATCTGGCGACCGTGCTGCCCTCTGCCCTCAACGTCCACCTCAGCGGCTGCTCGCGCTCCTGCGCCGCCGCCCACTGTGCCCCAGTGACGTTGCTGGCCGTCAGTGCCGGTCATTACGACCTCTATTTTCGCGATGCAACGCTGCCGGGTTTCGGCGCGCTGCACGCTCGCAACCTTACTATTGAAGCGGCCGCGACCCTGCTCGCCGTCCGCTCTCGGAGCCCCTTTGATGCTTGATTACATCCGCGACGGTCAGGAGATTTATCGCAACTCCTTCGCGATCATTCGCAGCGAGGCCAATCTGGCGCGCATCCCGGCCGATCTGGAAAAACTCGCGGTGCGGGTGATTCACGCCTGTGGCATGGTCGAGGCGATCGACGGTCTGCAGTTCTCCGCAGGTGCGGGCAAGGCTGGGCGCGATGCGCTGGCCGCCGGTGCGCCGATTCTGTGTGATGCGCGAATGGTCTCCGAAGGCGTGACCCGTGCGCGCCTGCCGGCCAATAACGAAGTGATTTGCACCTTGCGCGACGAGAGCGTGCCGGAACTGGCGCGCGAGTTGGGCAATACCCGCTCCGCCGCCGCACTGGAACTGTGGCGTCCACACCTGGAAGGCAGCGTGGTGGTGATCGGCAACGCGCCGACGGCCCTGTTCTACCTGCTGGAAATGCTCGACGCCGGCGCACCGAAACCGGCGCTGATCCTCGGCTTCCCGGTGGGTTTCGTCGGTGCTGCGGAATCGAAAGCCGCCCTGGCCGCTGACAGCCGTGGCGTGCCGTTCGTGATCATGCAAGGTCGCCTCGGTGGCAGCGCCATGGCCGCCGCCGCCGTTAACGCCCTCGCTACGGAGATCGAATGATGCAGGCCAAAGGACGTTTGATTGGCCTGGGCGTCGGCCCCGGTGATCCGGAACTGATTACCGTCAAGGCCCTGCGTTTGCTGCGTGAGTCGCCGGTGGTCGCGTACTTCGTTGCCAAGGGCAAAAAGGGCAATGCCTTTGGCATCATCGAGGCGCACCTGCAAGAAGCGCAGAACCTGCTGCCGCTGGTTTACCCGGTGACCACCGAAGCACTGCCGGCGCCGCTTTCCTATGAGCAAGTCATCAGCGACTTCTACGACGAAGCTGCCGAGACGGTCGCGGCACATCTGGATGCCGGTCGCGATGTCGCGGTGATCTGTGAAGGTGATCCGTTCTTCTATGGTTCCTACATGTATCTGCACGATCGCCTCGCCACTCGTTATGAAGCCCAAGTGGTGCCGGGCGTCTGCTCGATGCTCGGTGGCGCTTCGGTGCTGGGCGCGCCGTTGGTGTATCGCAATCAGAGTCTGTCGGTGCTTTCCGGCGTGTTGCCCCATGAAGAATTGAAACGCCGACTGGCCGATGCCGACGCGGCGGTGATCATGAAGCTGGGGCGCAACTTCCCGAAAGTGCGTCAGGTGCTGGAAGAACTCGGTCTGGCCGAACGCGCGCTGTATGTCGAGCGCGCAACCATGGCCAATCAGAAGATTGTGCCGATGGATCAGGTCGAGCCGATGTCCTCGCCGTACTTCTCGCTGATCATCGTGCCGGGCGAACGGTGGCAAGGCTGATGACTCAAACCACCCCCGCCATCGTCATTCTCGGTCAGGGCAGCCTGGCCACCGCGCGGCGCATTCAGCAGGTCTACCCGGCGGCGCAGATCCATGGCCTCGCCGGGCGCGTCGACGGCGCCGATTGCACCTATCAGGAATTCGGCGCGACCCTGCGCGCGTTGTATCAACAGGACACGCCGATCATTGCCCTGTGCGCGGCCGGCATCGTCATCCGCACGCTGGCGCCGCTGTTGCTGGAAAAGGGCGCCGAACCGGCAGTGCTCGCCGTGGCCGAAGACGGCAGCGCCGTGGTGCCGCTGTTGGGCGGCCTCGGCGGGGTGAATGTCATGGCGCGGGACATCGCTGCCGGGCTGCAAGTCGCCGCAGCGATCACCACCAGCGGCGAGTTGCGTTTTGGCACGTGCCTGCTCAATCCACCGAGGGGTTATGCGCTGGGCGATCTGGAACTGGGCAAGCGGTTTGTTTCCGATCTGTTGGCCGGGCACAGCGTGCGCATCGAAGGCGCGGCGCCGTGGCTGGATCAGGCGCAATTGCCGGAAGATCCGCAGGCACAGCGCTCGATTCATGTCGGCAGTGCCGCGCGTGAGGTGAGTGCAAGTGAGTTAATGATCTATCCACGCAGCGTGGCGGTGGCGGTGTGTGCCGAGACAGTGGACCTGGCGGATGCCGTTCGCAGCGCGTTGCAGCAGGCGCTAATCGCCGTGCAGTCGCTGGCCTGTCTGCTGGCCAGCGAGACGCAAATGGCTTCGCCGCTTTTGCGTGAAGCGGCGCTTGAGTTGGGTGTGCCGCTGCGCTTTGTCACGGCACAACGCGACCTCGAAACCCTGGCGCGTGTCGCAGTGCCTGCGGCGACTGTCGTGGCTGGCCACGGCATGGCAATCGCGGTCGCCGAGCAGCCTTTGGAGGTTTCCAGCATTGGCCGGCCACGCGGTCGTCTCGCCGTGATCGGCCTTGGCCCCGGCGCTGCCGAACTGATGGTGCCCGCGGTAAAAGCCGAATTGGGCCGCGCGACCGATGTGCTCGGTTACGAAACCTACGTACGCATGGCCGGGCCGTTTCGCGACGATCAAGTGCAGCACTGCACCGACAACCGCGAAGAGATGCAGCGCGCCCGTCACGCCTTCAGGCTGGCGGCCGAGGGGCGCTCGGTGATTGTCGTGTCCTCGGGCGATCCCGGAGTGTTCGCCATGGCGGCGGCGGTGCTCGAAGCGTTGCACGAGTCCACGGATCCGGCGTGGCACAGCGTTGATCTGGAAATCCTCCCGGGCGTTTCCGCTTCGCTGGCCACCGCCGCGCAGGCCGGAGCGCCGCTGGGCCATGACTTCTGCGTGATGTCGCTGTCGGACAACCTCAAGCCTTGGTCGATCATCGAAAAGCGTCTGGATCTGGCCGCTGAAGCGGATCTGGCGTTGGCGTTCTACAACCCGATCTCGCGTGCACGTCCGTGGCAACTGGGCCGGGCGCTGGAGATTGTCGCGCAGCATCGCACGCCGCAAACACCGGTGGTGTTGGGCCGCGACATCGGTCGTCCCGGCCAGACTCTACGCACCACGACACTGGGCGCGTTGACCCCGGAGCAAGTGGACATGCGCACCATGGTGCTGATTGGTTCGTCCACCACCTGCACATTTGCGCGTGCCAGCGGCGGTGATTGGGTTTACACGCCGCGCTGGTACGGTGAAAAGCCGCTTTCCTGAGTGCCGAGCCGAGGCAAGTTGTAAATAAGTTGCCTCGGCGAGATATCAAGTCGAACTTCATTATCGGACGATTAGGTTTAAAACAGGGTGGCGCATCCGTTGGGAGCGCCGCTTCGTTTGTTTATCGAACGACTCGTCATACGCCTGTTTATTACCGAATCATGCGCGGAATCAACTTGTCTGTTGTTTGATGTTTCCTGGGAAACTATTTGAATTTTGTGCTTTTTGAAGTTGTCCGGCGCGCAGACTAACTTCGTCGAGGATTCTCTCAACGAATAAAGGATGAAGTCTGATGGGTGTCATGGAGCAATATGTTGACGAGTTTAATTTTATTTCGGCCAATGAATACTCTGCGCTAAAGCGCGCATTCAAGGCGTTTTCCGCTTCTGCCGAATATGCAATGTTGACGGCGCTTTACGAGCAGGCCGGCCAAGCCGCGAGTCTTGCTGAAAAGCTGCAGGTTGTAACACTCTTTCTGGAAAATTTTGAACGTTTGGCAAAGCGCAACTCAGCGCCCGCGATAGCGTTAATCGATACCGTCGAAGAACAATTGCGCGATTACGCAGCCCGTTTGGCAGGCACTGTAAACATGCTCAGCGACGTGCCCAGTCCGATACCCAAAATCATGCATTTTGTCTGGGTGGGCGGCAGTGAGGTTGGCAATATCCAGCGCGATTACATGAATATCTGGCGTCAGGTGCTGGCTGCCGAGAATTACCAGTTCAATCTCTGGTACGACAGCGATGCGTTACTGGCTTTCGAAATGAATCGGGTCATATCCGACAGCGCCAGAGTTGCTGCGATGGAGTCTGGCGGGGATACCGTGACCAACCCCGGTGAACTTGCAAAGATGATCGAAGATCGTGCGCGTGTATTGAAGCGCGAGATGTTCGAGTACCTGCAACAACCGCAATGGCAAGGCAAAGCTGATCAGGCCCGGATCGACCTGATGGTGCGCGCCTACGGCAAGGACCGCACGACGCTGGAAGCCTTTCGTCATCGCTGCTTGCAAAGCCATCAGCAAATGGCCGGCAGCGACTTGCAGTTGCGTGATGTTCGGCGGGAGTTCGCCGGGCACTTTCTAGAGGATGTCTATCAACGCGAAGTATCAATGCGCGGTAACTTTGCGGCGGCAAGTGACGTTGTTCGCTTGCAGGCTGAATATGCCGAAGGCGGGCGTTACAGTGACATGGATTACTTGCCGCCGCTGGCTGACAGATTGGGCGGTGTCGACATCAGCGGGTTCAGTGACGAGCAACGGCTGGGGGTTTTGCAGCTTTTGCTCAATCATGATGAAACGTTGATGCCCGGTCGCGATCGCCTGCGCTACAGCGATCACACGGATGCATTGCCTGCCGAACATCGGGAGGCACTGCTGGTCTTTGCCCGCAGCAAGCCCGGCGTCGAGCCTATATTTGTCGCACCGCGTGAAGTCCACAGCCCGCAGCATGGTCTGCGTATGGGGGCGCAATTCAGCCGAGAGATGAACGCATATCTGCTGGCACAGCCGCAAAGCGAGATGACGCTCGCGGTCATGCAACTGATCCGGTTCAACTATGACTGCCTCCAGGCGGTTGAACAGTCGGCCATCGCTTCGTCGGTAGAGTGGTCACAGACTGAACGATTGCTCGATGTCATAGAAAACGTCATGAACGAGAAAATCGAGCAGGGGCAACTGACGCGCACGCAGCAGGATTTTCTGGGCAAGTTGAGCGAGGCCATTTTAAGTTACTACCGTGACGGCATTCGCGTCGGAGCGCGCGGCACCATTGCGCTTACCGGGCCCGGTGCGGCAGTTACCGGGTTGAAAAACTATGTCGAGACTCACCTTCTGCCGCACATCGAGATTACGGTTCAGGAGCGCTTGCGACTGGCCGAGGGTTACAACGTGCAGACCGAGGAGGAAGCGATCTCCGGTTGGACCGTCAATGACGACGCCGAGCAATGGCTGGCCAAAGAACAGGAAAAGTGGAAAACCGGCAAACTCAAATCACGCTACACCGGCCAACTGGCGGATCTGCTTCAGCCGCAGCAGACGCTGACGTTTAAACAAGGCTGGCCCGTAGTCGGCGGTAAAGCGGTATTGCTGACGTCGGTCCTGCAACAATTGATGGATGATCTGGGTGAACCCTTTGTGCGAGCCATGAGGGACAAACTCAGCGGTGATATTACCTTCACCAAGCCCTTTTCCATCGGCTTCGATAATCGTCAGTTGATCCTTGCGCAACCTTTGCGTGAACTGCCCATTTCCCATGGCGCCGAATCCTCAAGCAACCTCAACGAACTGTTCAGCCGCATTGCCCATGATTCCCTGCCGCTTGAGCAACTCAGCCCGTTAGTGCGCGTCATGCTGGGGGGGATTTTCGGGGCGACAAGTCTGGACGACGCGAGCTTTGCCAGCGTCTGGCAAACCGTGCGCGACCTCGCTGTCGACACTGACGGCGACGGTACTTTCGCTCGTTATGATGCGGTTGAAAAAGCCCTGCGTCAGCGGCAGTCGCCCGCCTTCGAGGCCGCGCTGGTGCGTGGACAGGTGCATGGCCTCCTGACGGCCCGCGCACTCAAGGTTCAGGCACTGTTTGAACCACTGACCTTGCGCCAATGGGGCGAACGTATCGGGCAGATCACGCGCACGGCGCAAGGTGAATACCGTTCGCGGATTCTTCAGCGCAGTGCGCAGGTGCGCGAGATGTTCTTCGAGTCCGGCGCGACCTCGGCCCGGCAACTGTCACAGGATTTGCTGATGCACACCGCCAGTGACCCTGGGCGTCGGTGTTATCCGCTGGCGTTGCTGATGGGCGCAGCGGTGGCTGCCGGCGAGTCGGCCGAGCGGACATTGGTGGGGCATGTCGCCACGGCCAACGTCAACCATCAGGAACCGAGTTCACAGGCTTTGCTCAGTGCGTTGAATGAACTGCGGGCCTTGCCCACCAGCGCTATTGGTGAGTCCCGCGGCTTGCAGAGTCTGGGCTCGGTCATTGCGACACTGGAGGCGAAAAGTGCGGCTGCCGTCCTGTTGCTCGACACCGGCGATCATGCCTTGCTGGTGGCCAAAGTGCAGACAGGAGGCCAATTCGTCTATCGATTCTACGACCCGAACTTTGCCATTTATGCGTTCGCCGAAGGCGCGCAGGTGAAACTTGGCATTGAGCGTTATCTGAGTGCAGGCGACAGTGCACTGGCCAGGCTCTACGGTGTGGGCGAGATGGCCGGGGCGCGATTCAACGTGATCGAGTTGAACACCCAGGCGATGGCGGCCCGCGAGCTATCGACGGGTTTGCGTCTGGACAGTTTTTTGCGCATTCCTTCGAGTGATTCACGCAGTGTCCCGATCTGGGCAAAACAGGCCGTGGCGCGCCAGCGTTCGCTCGGCGAAAACGCGCGAATGGGGGCCAGCCTGGCACAGGTGGATGCGCGCTATTGGGCGCAGGCGTTTGATCAGGCCACGGAGCAGTTACGCAGTGAACACTCGCTCGGGCGGGAATATTTGCCGTTGCTGGAAACGCTCAAACCGCAGGCGGACGGCGGCTTTTCGCTGACGTTGGTCGATGCACAGAATCGCCATCCAGCGCGCACCGTCAGCACAGCCGATCCGCGCTTCACTCAGCTCAAACAGCATCTGCAGCAGAGTGTGAAGGCAGGCAACCCCGGTGGTCCGGCGGAGGCGGATGGCGGCAGTCGCTTGAGTTTCGCCTTTGCGATCCAGACGCTGATCAGCGAAATGCGTCATCGCGAATACCAGGCCGGTGATCAGTTGCCAGCCTTGTCGATTGCGTTGCAGGTTCAGGTTTATG
Source organism: Pseudomonas sp. AIG (assembly GCF_977020205.1). NCBI lineage: Bacteria > Pseudomonadati > Pseudomonadota > Gammaproteobacteria > Pseudomonadales > Pseudomonadaceae > Pseudomonas > Pseudomonas sp. AIG. Next base: position 36,965 of record NZ_CDROCK010000034.1, read on the forward strand.
TCAGCTATGCGCAGTTGGGTTTTGGTGTACTCAGCGATACCGCGCAGATGATCAACCTGGTGCGGCAAGTGGTGGCCAGTGAGCAGGCGCTGCTCTTGCGCCAGTCGTCGTTGTCCGGCGGTGTGCTCGGTCGCGCGGCAACGGGCGTTGGTTTTGCGTTTTCGCTGGTCAACATCGGCTTCGACATTCACAACCTGTCACTGGCGCAAAATCACGAGCAGCGCTCGCGGTTCTCCACGTCTCTGGCGTTCAACGCAGTGGCGTTGGGACTGGATGTTGTGGCATTGGCGGCAGGCGGAACGGTAGGGGCAGCGGCGGCTTTTCTGTCTGTGCCGTTGCTCGGTATCGGCATCGGAGCCACGGCCATCGCCAGCAATCTTGGGCAGATTGCCGACAAGGCAACAGCGGTGGGCAATCATTTGCGTGCAATCCACAACGCCTATAAACCGGGCGCATTCACTGTCGAAGACGGGGTGTTGCAGTTCCCGCCGGAAGCCGTCATCACCCATCTGGATTTGCAGGACCGGCGGGTGCGCTTTGACAGTCAGCGCTTTTATCCGTGGGGCGGCGGCGCACTCGAGTTGCCGCAATACAACGATGATCCGCAGCAGATACACCGTTCCCTCAATATCCGGCACGCTTTCGGTCTCCCGGGGAGCACAGCGCTGAACGTCCAAGGGACTGCTGCACTGCATACCGTGGTGCTGCCCTGCACACCGCTCTGCTATTACGGCTACGAATATCAACTGGGAGGCGCGGGCTATGTATACGAGCCATTGCCGGGAGAGCGGGTTGAGCCTCGCAACGCCAGTGAAATGCCTGAGCCACACTGGTACTCCTATTTCAATCCGTTCACGGCACTGGGCGATACGCTGACGACCCATCTCGATAAGCGTATCCACACACGCTATCCACAATTGCGCAACAGTGCGGCGGACAAGCTGGAATACGATGAGCAGGGTAACCGGCGTTTTTATCTGCACAGCACACCCTCTTTCAAACACATCCTGTACAAACTGCATCCGGTCTACAAACCGACAACGATCAGCGTGGTGCTGGACGAGCGGGTACGCCAACTGGCGGTGCCGACCCTGCCGGTGGAGTGCCAGCAAAAGCTGTCCTACGAAATCAGCGCCCCGTCAGAACGCTGCCAGCTTCGTCTGACGCCGGGACTGAAAACCGTGAAATTCAATGGAGCGACCCAATGGCTGGTGCATGCCCCTTGGGCCAGCATCGAGCAGGTCTGCTTTGATGACGTACCCATGTTGGATGACGGCGCCCCGCAGACATACCTGGCGGGGCGTCAACTAACGGTCGACGGTATCGTGCTGTCGGCATTCGAGGGGCTGATCGAACTGGCCGGGGGAGAGTTGTTTCAACTGGACTGGCAGCGTCAGGCGCTGCGCCTGGTTTCCATCACTCTCGACGATGATAAAACCGTTGCGCGTGATGTCCTTGCCCATCTGCGCCAGCGAAACCATGAGGGGCGCCTGGGCATGGGTTACGTCACGCTTCACCGGTTCAGGGTGCCGTTCAATCCGGCCAGCCACGCTGTGCGCACAACGGCCTTTTACGACATTGCTCAAAAACGTTTGTTATTTGCGCGCGATCTGCCGCGCGAAGTCAACGACGGCCTGATGTTGGGCGCCGCCAACGCTGCTCATGCGTGGTTTTATCATCCCGACCATGCCACGGTCTGGCGGGTCGATGTGATCACCGGCCTGGTCGTCCATCGTTATCGGTTACTGAGTGTGGAACCCGGTACGAAAATCAGCGCTTTTGGGCAACTGGCGGACGGCACTCTGCGAGTTTCGCAGCAGTTGGTAGAACAAAAGTCCATGAATGTGCGCACGACGCTGGAGTTTCATCTGACCGACCGCGAAGTGACCCTGACGGACATCCACCTGTGGTCGCCCGGTCTGGAAAACTCTTTTCTCAAGCCCGAGGAGGGCTCGAGAATCGCGTTTTTCCGCCATCGTCAGAAACAGCGTCGTCCCTACACGGACGAGACACCCGGCATGGCTTCGCCGATCAGCACCTGGAACTACGCGCCATACATTCACGCCCGTGCCTGGTCCTTCGATCAACTGCTTGAGCGGGCATGGATTGCCGCGCATCACGACAGGTACTTCCGGGCTGGCGCCGACAGTGGCGCGGACAGGGTGTTACTGACGCCTCGATCCTCTGATCCCGCCGCTGCGCTGCTGTTTTACAGTCGGCAAAGTCAAATGCTCAGTCATGGCATCGAGCTGCGTGACAACGTGCTGTGGCACAAGGCGCTGGCCAAAGGTGTGATCGATGTAACGCGGATTGGCGAAAGCTTCCTGGCCACCCAAGACAATGGGCGACTGTTCGAAATCGACCTCGGCGCCAAGGACGACAACTGGCTGTCCGAGCTTGATAGACCTGTGCTGAAGTTTGTCGGCCTGGGCCAGCGTTGGCTGCAACAAAACCCCGATTGGCTGACGGCATTACCGGCGCTTGCCAAGGAATACAGCCGCGCCGCGTTTGCGATCATCGGCCTGCGTGCCCAAGTGGGTCAGACGTTTCTGCCGGTGTGGTGTATTGACGAAAAGCTTGTGCTGATGGACGCCATGGGCAACCGCGAGCTTGTGTTGCTGGGTCTGACCCCCGACCGGCAGGCCGTTTGGCTGTTTGATGTTTCTTCCGGACAGCTGTGGCGCCAGACGCTGGTCCCCCTCGAGCAGATGCGCACGGCGTTCGGCAACGGCAGCGTCTTACTGCATCGCCAAGCGTTGCCGCAGGCCGAGCGAGTCTGGGCGTCGTGGGCGTTTTGCGAAGTGCTGCCGCATGGCGACGGGCTGCTCGGGCGTACCCGCGAGGGTGTGACGCTGCAACTGCAGGATCAGCAACCGGCGCGAATTGTCAGCATGGAAAACCGCTGGTCATACGCCCCTGGTCAGACGCCTGCGCAATTGCAGGAGCGTTTAAAACAGCGGCTGGACGGGCAGGACCATGCCGCGTTTCTTCCCGTCGAAAATACCGGTAATCGTTACCAATACTACGTGCCGAAGCTTGATCGACTATTCGAGGTGTCTGCTCGGGACGATGGAAAATGGCCGACGTTCCTCGGTACGCGTGATGCGGCCAATCCGCTGCTGTTCGACCCGATTGACCCATTGATCTTCAGCGCCGGAACGGTCGATGGCGTCTGGTTGCCGGGTAGCTACGCCCACCGTGACGAGGAGGTCATGGTGCTGGAAGTGAGTGATGACCTCACCGAGGTGCAGCCATTGCTTCCTGACAATATCGAAAGGTTGATTCTGACCTTTGGTTCGCACACAGAGGGTTATCGGATATCGGCCGCAACCTGGCAGCGTCTGGATTGCATCGTTGTTGATGTACGGCGCCCTTCCGGGGACCAGGTGACGGAACCTGGCCTGTTGGTGCTGGATATGCCTGAGTGTGGGCATTGGCTGATGTCGCGGGTCGATGGCCACCTGGTACTTGCCGACCCGGACAATGGTCACAGTCTGATCGTTCGCGGGATTGAGGAGCAGGGTACATGCGAACTGGCTGTCAAAATCGCTGGCTGTGAGTGCGTGTTCGCATTCGAACAATGGTTGAAGGCCTTTGCGAGCGTGCAGGGCAATGACGCAATTGCCAGCCTGGCGGTGCTGGCTGATCATTTGCCCTGACCGGTGAATTCAACCGAAAAGCAAAACGCCTCTTTGGAGGCGTTTTTTTTTGCACTAAGAACGGGCTGTCGCCTATCGGATATTGTCTGGACGCCTCTCGCATGGACGATAGAAATCTGTATGTCTTCACAAGTCAATTTTGACGCTGCTGATGTAAGCAGGGCTTTTGATAATGTTTTGTTAAATATGTTGGTGTGTTTTTTCTGTGATTTCCAAGTTACGCTGTTTTATGGTGTTTGCTATCTGTCGATTTTACTTGGATTAAAGTAATGGCAGAACATTGAAATATCGCAATCAAAAAGGAATCAAGATGAGTGTAGACGTTAGTGTCATTCCACCGCTCGCTGAACGCTTGAGGTTTATTCGTGAAATTAAATTGCTCACGCCTGCGCCGAAAACCACGCGTCGCGTGTTTTCCGTTAAAAGTCACTTGGCGCTTGGGGGCGGTGGCAGTCAAAATGCAATATTGCTGGGTGATACGCTACTGAATTACATGGAGGGACTGAGCCGGGATGAGAAACGTGAAATAAGAAATAGTGTGAGGCTTGCTCAGATTCTGAGTAATAAGTACAAAGACGAAAAACTCGACCTTGCAGCGTGGCTGGATATATATGCCAAGGCCCTGAATTATATGGGTTGGTACTCGGATCGCAAGCCCGGCGAAAAAAAGTACGAGGATTTTTCCGGCGATATCTCCAGCAAGATGGTCGATGTTGTCAGGGCACTGGGCAACGAGCCGATGCTGGATAATACGCTGGCTGCCTTTGCCGCACTGAAAAACCATAAAGCGGGATTAGCCTCTTATGCGAAGGAAAGTCTCTGGGGGCAGTCGTTTCAAACAATGCCGTCCGGACGCGACGATAAAGGACGAATCACACTGGTCTTGAATCATTCGCGATTGAATGCCACGCGCCAAGTGGAGAATTTCCTTTTCTGTCACTGGCGCTCGGGTGAGGTTGTACTGCGTCATAACTATCTTAGCTTTTTTCTGGACAGAAACGCCTACGCACAAGTTCGTACCGAAGTAGAGGAGATTATTGAAGAAGATGACATGAGGGAAATCGACTTGCGGCTGGAATTGATTGGTGTGTGAAGTGTGGCACAAGTTTACTTGTTGTAATGTTCTTTCTGTTGAAGTGAATTTGGCGTTTGGTTAGTTTGTCGTTCAAGCCGCAACGGCTTTTGTATAAATATAGGGATATAGAAATGAATGATGTAATGGTTGTAAAGATGAATGAAGCGGAAAGTCTCGCGTTTATCGAAACCTGCTGTAAGGAAAGCATTGCTGTTCTGAATGGTTCACGTTCGATCATGCCTTTCGCTCGGGCATTCAAATTGGACCTGCCAGACAAGGATGCCCTGAGTAACGCGGTACTTAACTCGACGATGATCGCCTTTCCTGAAGGTATGAAGCGTCGCCATAAGACCATTATCAAGCGTACGTTTCTGTTTGCTGATTTGTCTGCGCAGATCAAGTACCCGAACAAAGCAGATGCAGCCAAGCGTCTGTCCTACATGCTCCAGGGTTTGAATGCCATGGGCTGGACACATTTCGGTAAGCCTGAGGTCTCTGAGGACACCGTCGCCAGTGGCGTGACCATGTCAAATCTGATTGTCGATATCGCCAAGGCTGCACTGGGTGCAGCGGGAGTTGGCACTATTGGCGAAGTGATGAAGCTGGGTGCAGACGCGGCCATCAAAGGCCTCGAAGGTAACGCGGAAGCTCTGAAGCTTTATGAGAAAAATGGCAAGAAGGCCGGTGGTTCGAACTTCGGCGTGATGAGCGCGGCCGAAAGCAAAGACGATGATATTTACCTTACCGTAGGTGCGATTAGCTACAGCATTAAATCCGGCAGCACCCATATTGCGTTCTTCGACAAAACCGCTTCTTCTTCCAGTGTGATCAAAGGGCATGGCGTATTTACCATGTACCCCGACGAAGACTTCACCGCGAAGAAAGAAGCGGCAGCCAATCGCTTCTACGAAGCGATCGACGCTGCTCTGGAAATGGAATACGGTTTCTGATTTTACAGGCCAGGCGCTTGGCGCCTGGCCTCTTCATGGATTGATAAAGTATGAAATATCATGGATATGCCAACGCCGGATGCCTGTTGGCATGCGCCACATCGCTACCTGATGAACATCTGAAAGATATTCTGTCCTCATCTGTTTACATGCAGTTGTCGTGCAATAACAAGTTTCCGTTTTTTGCAGACTACAAAGCCTGGAATGAACGCTACTCACAAGTTCAGCGTTTTTGCCTCTATAAACTATCGGGATGGCTCAGTTATGAGGGGTTTTCAACCTCGCTCGATAAATCCCTGACGCTAGCAGAGATGGTTTGTGCTGCATTGTCAGAAGCTTTATCGGCTGAGGAAAAGTGTCTGCTGGAACGGCTGATGCAGGATTTTTCGCAATTGGACGCCGACAGCAAAGCATCGATTTTATTCAGGCAGCGTGCAGTTGAATCGGTTTCGCCGGTCTTGGAAGGAGAAGGGATCGTCAATCGTGTCCGAGTCCAGGTCGGCGTCGTTGACGATAAATCCACGGTGAAATGCGTGATACTTAACATCGCAACGCGCCAACCTGTCGAACCCTGCTTTTTGCGGCAGGAATTCACATTGGGTGAGATGGTTGAAAGTATTCATGCAGCGTACTTTGTCGCGCAACTGGATGAGGACTATGCCGATTCCAAAAGAGCCATGGTGCTCAGAACGCTCGACGGAAGAGAGACCTTGGAAATCGAGCGGTTTGTCTAAACCGCTCGATTGAATATTGGTTATAAATGGTCAGCGGTATAGAAAACTTCCGGCTTTCACGTCTGGGGGTATCAAATACTTCGTGGCACTCAGGGCACCAGGTAACCCTTTATTCCAGTAAATATGATCTGCGCAGCCAGTGCGCAGACGAACAACCCCATCAATCTACTCACTATCTGCAAACCCTGATCCCCCAGAATCTGTTCAATCCGGTTTGACAGATAAAGCACGATTCCGACTGTGAAGCTGGCTAATACGATACTCATGATCGCAGTGAGTTTGTCGTCCCAATGCGGCTGGCTGACCCCCATCACCAACAAGGCACCGATGGTGCCCGGGCCGACAGTCAGCGGAATGGTCAGCGGCACAATGGTGACGTCCTGCTGCACATTGTCGGCCTGCACCGCCGGTTTGCCCTGCGCCATGCCCAGCGCCGAAATGAACAGCACGCTGCCGGCACCGATCCGGAACGCATCCACGGTAATGCCGAACACATCGAAAATCACCCGCCCGAACAGATACAGCAAGACGCTGGAGACCAGCGTCGCCACCGCGACTTTCCACGCCAAACGCCTTTGTTCCTTGCGCGAATAACCGCGGGTCAGGCTGATAAAGCAGGAGAGCACGAAGAACGGGCTGTAGAGCACCAGCATCTTCAGGTAAACGCTGAACAACACATGGAGCATGGTGCAAGCTCACTGGCGAGGGAAGTCGTGGGGGAGTCTATCAGGCGTTACGGGGTCTGTCGGCTCAGGAGGTTGGCGTCGTGGCCCGGTTCTGCTGATCTCGCTGAGCAACCCAATGCTCGATCAGCTCGCGCAATTGCGACAACTCCACTGGCTTGGACATGTGTCCATCCATCCCGGCCTGACGCGCGCGCTCTTTATGTTCGGCGAGAATATGCGCCGTCAACGCCACGATCGGTGTGCGAATGCGTTGGTTGCTGACTTCCCAGGCGCGCAGTTGCTGGGTCGCCGAGAAACCATCGAGGATCGGCATTTCGCAGTCCATCAACACCAGGTCGTAACGCTGGGCTTTCATCGCTTGCAGGGCTTCTTCGCCGTTGGCAGCGGTGTCCGGTTGCAGGTTGAGTTTGCCGAGCATGCCGCGAATCACTTTGGTCGAAATCGTGTTGTCTTCGGCAACGAGGATGCGGAAGTCGCTCGGCACTTTGGCAGCCGTGGCCGGGGTGACCACTTGCGGCTGGAACACTACTTGGCCTTTGTTGCGCTGGTTGAGTTCGTCGGCCAGGGTGGTCTTGAGGGTGTAGCCGGCCACCGGTTTGGCGAGGATGCGTTTGATCCCCGAGTTGCGCGCGATGATCTTGCTCGGCGCATTGCTGATGCCGGTGAGCATGATCAGCAGGATGTCGTGGTTCAGGCTTGGGTCTTCCTTGATCTTGGCCGCGAGCTGCATGCCGGTCATGCCCGGCATGTTCTGATCGAGCAGCACCACATCAAAGTAATCACGCAAGTGCGCCTTGGTTCGCAGCAGGGCTAAAGCTTCCTTGCCGGAAGGCACGGCGCTGACATTCAGCCCCCACGCACTGCATTGCTGAACCAGCACTTTGCGGCAGGTATCGTTGTCGTCGACCACCAGCACCCGTGCGCCTTGCAGCGGACTGTCGAGATCGGAGGTCGGGTGTTCGAGGCGATCGGGGTCCAGTGGCAGGGTCAGCCACAGCGTGCTGCCCTGACTGGCGCCGCTCTTGATGCCGAATTCGCCCTGCATCAAACGAATAAGTTGCCGCGCGATGACCAGCCCGAGATTGCCGCCCAAGCGATTCGCCGAGAGGAAGTGCTTGCTGTGCAGCTCGGCGTGCATCAGCGCGTCGCGTTCTTCCTGCTCCATTGGCGCGCCACTGTCCTGCACGGCAATGCGCAGGCGTGGTTTGCTGCTGCGTTCGTCGAGCGCGACGACGATCAGCACTTCGCCTTCATCGGTTTTCTTCAGGGCGTTTTCCAGCAGGCTCAGCAGCGTCTGGCGCAGGCGGGTCGGGTCGCCGCTGATCACTCGCGGCACTTGTGGCTGGATGAAGCTGATCAGTTCGACGTTCTGCTGTTCGGCCTTGGCGCGGTAGATGCTCAGGCAGTCATCGATCAAGGCATTGAGGTCGAACTGCACGTCGTCCAGTTCGATCTGCCCGGATTCGAGCTTGGAGATGTCGAGGATTTCGTTGATCAGCGTCAGCAGTTCGTTGCCGGCGCTATGAATGGTCTGTACGTAGTCGCGTTGCTTGACCGAAAGGGGCGTGCCCAGCAGCAGTTCGGTCATGCCCAGCACGCCGTTCATGGGGGTGCGGATTTCGTGGCTGATCTTGGCAAGGAATTCGGCTTTGGCATTGATCTCGGCATTGCTCGCGGCAAGGTCGCGGCTGACGCTGAAACGGCTTTCGGTGATGCTGCGCTGACGTTCACCCAGAGCGATGCTCATCAACAGACCACTGATGCAGATGAATGCCATCAGGGTCATGATCAGGCCTTGCGGTGACACCAGCGTCAGCCCCAGCAGCGCAGGCAAGATGATCAGCGAACCGATGTTGAACACCACCATCGCCGCGACGAACAAGCGCGCCGGACGGTAGCCCTTCTGCCAGTGATAGAACGCGACGAACAACATGCTCAGGCCGGCCAGCGCCACCAGTGCATAAGTGATGATGTTCAGCGGCAGGGTGTTGACGAACAGCAGCAACAGGCTGCAGGTCACGATAAACAGGATGTCGCCAATCAACAGCTTGTTCAGCGGGTGCGGGCCGAGCGGGGCGAAGAAGCGATAGGCGAACATCAACCCGGCCGGCGCCGTCAGCAGCAACGCCAGATAGGCGCCCGGCGTTTGCACCGCATGCCAGTTTGGCAGCCAGGGGCCGGCGAGGTTGAGCAGCAACAACAGACTCAGGCCCAACAGGCCTTCGCAGACCGCCAGCCACAAGCTGCTGCGCGAACGGGAATAGGCGTAGCGCACCAGATTGTGCAGCAGCAGCATGCCGAGGCAACCGAACAGCAAACCGAAGACCAGCGTCTGATTGTGGTTGGCCGCGCTCATCACCGCTGATTGCAGGGTGACGTGCGGACGCAACTGATGATCGGACACCAGGCGCAGATAGACGTCGAGGGACTTGTCACTTTGCGGCAACGCCAGCATGAAGTCGCTGCTCGGCAACGGCCGTTCAGCCTGGGGCTGATCGGTGCCGGTATTGCGTTGCTCGATCAGCTTGTCACCGTCGAGCACATAAAGACTGAGTTGTGACAGGTCAGGGGCGAAGATCCGTAGCACTTGTTCGTGCTTGCCCGGCGCCAACCTGAAACGCAGCCACAAGGCGCCATTGGGCTCGGACGCGGTGAGGCGGTCAAGGTCGATGGGGCTGAATTGATTGGTGTAGCGAGGGGAGCGGATGTCGCTCAGTTGCAGATTGCCCTGATCGTCGAGCAATACCGACCAGCCACTGCCTTGCGCGGCCTGGGCCGGGAGCATGCAGAGCAAGGTCAGCAACGTGACGGTGAAGCTTATGGCAATCCTGAGCCAGCGCACGGCGAAATCCCTTCGTAGGTTGATGCCAGAATATAACGATGCGCGGCGGCGGAACAGCCCGGCGAGGAACGGTATCCCTCGCCGGGCTTGAGGTACAGCTTATTCCTGGGTTTCGCCACGTTCACGGGCAATGGCGCGGTAGCCAATGTCCTTGCGGTAGAAGCAGCCTTCCCAGTCGATGGCGGCCGCCAGCTTGTAGGCTTGCTGCTGCGCTTCACCGACGCTGGCGCCCATTGCAGTGGCGCACAGTACGCGACCGCCGGCAGTGACGACGTTGCCGTCTTTCAGTGCAGTACCGGCGTGGAAGACTTTGCCTTCCAGGCTGGCGGCTGCATCCAGACCGTTGATCGTCGCGCCCTTGGCGTAGTCGCCCGGGTAGCCGCCAGCAGCCAGCACGATGCCGACGCTCGGGCGTGGATCCCACTGTGCTTCAACCTTGTCCAGTGCTTGCGCCAGAGCGGCTTCAACCAGCAGCACCAGGCTCGATTGCAGACGCAGCATCACCGGTTGGGTTTCCGGATCGCCGAAACGGCAGTTGAACTCGATAACCTTCGGGTTACCGGCCTTGTCGATCATCAGACCGGCGTAGAGGAAACCGGTGTAGACATTGCCTTCTTCAGCCATGCCACGCACGGTCGGCCAGATCACCAGATCCATCACGCGCTGGTGCACGTCGGCAGTGACCACCGGGGCAGGGGAGTAGGCACCCATGCCGCCGGTGTTCGGGCCGCTGTCGCCGTCGCCAACACGTTTGTGGTCCTGGCTGGTGGCCATCGGCAGCACGTTCTTGCCGTCGACCATGACGATGAACGAAGCTTCTTCGCCGTCGAGGAATTCTTCGATGACCACGCGCGAACCGGCGTCACCGAAAGCGTTGCCGGCGAGCATGTCGCGCACGGCGTCTTCGGCTTCAGCCAGGGTCATGGCGACGATCACACCTTTGCCGGCGGCGAGGCCGTCGGCCTTGATCACGATCGGTGCGCCTTTTTCACGCAGATAAGCCAGGGCTGGCTCGATCTCGGTGAAGTTCTGGTAGTCGGCGGTCGGGATCTTGTGGCGCGCGAGGAAATCCTTGGTGAAGGCTTTCGAACCTTCCAGCTGCGCGGCACCGGCAGTCGGACCGAAGCAATCCAGTCCACGGGAGCGGAACAGATCGACAACGCCAGCTACGAGCGGCACTTCCGGACCCACAATGGTCAGGGAAACGTTTTTCTCGGCAAAGTCGGCCAATTGCTCAAGGGCCAATACGTCGATGGCGACGTTCTCGCACTTGGCTTCAATGGCGGTGCCAGCGTTGCCCGGTGCGACGAACACCTTCTGCACGCGCGGATCCTGAGCCACTTTCCAGGCCAGGGCGTGTTCACGGCCACCGCTGCCAATGATCAAAACATTCATTTCAAAAACCTCGGATGACGCTAATTCTGTGGGGGCTGATCGTTCCCACGCTCTGCGTGGGAATGCCTCTACGGACGCTCTGCGTCCGAGGGACGCGGAGCGTCCCGGGCTGCGTGCCCACGCAGAGCGTGGGTACGATCAAGCAATAATCAGTGACGGAAGTGGCGCATGCCGGTGAACACCATGGCGATGCCGGCTTCATCAGCAGCGGCAATCACTTCAGCATCACGCATCGAGCCACCTGGCTGGATCACTGCAGTGATCCCAACCTTGGCCGCGTTGTCCAGGCCGTCGCGGAACGGGAAGAATGCGTCGGAGGCCATCACCGAACCGGCAACTTGCAGGCCAGCGTGCTCAGCCTTGATCGCGGCAATACGTGCCGAGTTTACGCGGCTCATCTGGCCAGCGCCGACACCGATGGTCTGACGGTTCTTGGCGTAGACGATGGCGTTGGACTTCACGTACTTGGCGACTTTCCAGGCGAAGATCAGGTCGTGGATTTCCTGTTCGGTCGGCGCGCGTTTGGTCACGACTTTCAGGTCATCGGCGCTGATCATGCCGATGTCGCGGCTCTGTACCAGCAGGCCGCCGTTGACGCGCTTGTAGTCCCAGGCAGCGGCGCGGTCAGCCGACCACTCGCCGCACGCCAGCAGGCGCACATTGGCTTTTGCCGCAACAATGGCGCGGGCTTCTGCGCTGACGCTTGGGGCGATGATCACTTCAACGAACTGACGCTCGACGATCGCTTTGGCGGTCTCGGCATCCAGTTCACGGTTGAAGGCGATGATGCCGCCGAACGCCGATTCAGTATCGGTGGCGTAAGCCAGTTCGTAAGCCTGACGGATGCCGCCTTCAGCGTCCGGGCTGACCGCCACGCCGCATGGGTTGGCGTGCTTGACGATCACGCAGGCTGGCTTGACGAAGCTCTTCACGCATTCCAGCGCGGCGTCGGTGTCGGCCACGTTGTTGTACGACAGCTCTTTGCCTTGCAGTTGGGTCGCGGTGGCGATGCCGACTTCAGCAGGTTTGGCTTCCACGTAGAACGCCGCGCTCTGGTGCGGGTTCTCGCCGTAGCGCATTTCCTGGGCCTTGATGAACTGGCTGTTGAAGGTGCGCGGGAATTCGCTGCGGCCTTCAGTGCTCAGGGTTTCAGCCGCCTGATTCACAGTGCCCATGTAGTTGGCGATCATGCCGTCGTAGGCAGCCGTGTGTTCGAACGCCTTGAGCATCAGGTCGAAACGCTGAGCGTAGGTCAGGCCGCCGGCCTTGAGGCCTTCGAGCACGCTGGCGTAATCGCTGGCATTCACCACGATCGCTACGTCTTTGTGGTTTTTCGCCGCCGAACGGACCATGGTCGGGCCGCCGATGTCGATGTTCTCGATCGCGGTCGGCAGGTCGCAGCCTGGCTTGTTGATCGTGGCTTCGAACGGGTAGAGGTTAACGGCAACCAGATCGATCGGCTTGATGCCGTGCTCGCTCATGATCGCGTCGTCGATACCGCGACGACCGAGGATGCCGCCGTGGATTTTCGGGTGCAGGGTTTTCACCCGACCGTCCATCATCTCGGCGAAACCGGTGTAATCCGCGACTTCCACTGCGGCAACACCGTTGTCGCGCAGCAGCTTGAACGTCCCGCCGGTGGAGAGGATCTCGACGCCCAGAGCTTCGAGCTCCTTGGCGAATTCGAGGATCCCGGTCTTGTCGGAAACGCTGATCAAGGCGCGGCGGATCGGCAGGCGGGTAGTCTGGTCGGTCATCTCAATTTCCATCAAAAGCAAAGGAAGTCAGCAAAAAAGGCGACCGTTTTTTACGCGGGCGCCTTTCTGGTTTGATTGAATGCTTACAGCAGATCGTACTGCTTGAGTTTCTTGCGCAGCGTGCCGCGGTTAAGTCCCAGCAGCTCACTGGCCTTGGTCTGGTTGCCCTTGACGTAGTTCATCACGCTTTCGAGCAGGGGCGCCTCGACTTCGGAGAGCACCAGGTTGTACACGTCCGTGACGGACGCGCCCTCAAGGTGGGCGAAATAATTGTGCAGCGCCTTCTCGACACTCCCGCGAAGGGTCTGACCTTCTTCGCTCGGGGTATTGAGGTGCTGTTTCAAATTCACGTTGTCGCTCACGGGTGCTGTTCCACTCACTAAAGTCTCGGTCATCATCGTCATGCGGCCACCCCTTCTTCGTCCCCTGTCAGGCTCTTGTAACGCTCGGCGAAGAACTCCCGAACGTTGGCGCATTGTGTTTCCGTACCATCCAAACGATTGAAGTGGGCGCGAAACTCCCTGGCGCCCGGCAAGGTTGCGAGATACCAGCCCACATGCTTGCGCGCAATGCGCACGCCCATCACATCCCCATAGAAAGCGTGAAGTGCGGCCAGATGCTCTAGCAGTATGTGTTCCACCTCGATCAGCTCCGGTGCCGGCAATTTCTCGCCGGTACGCAGGAAGTGTTCGATCTCGCGAAAAATCCATGGCCGCCCTTGGGCGGCGCGGCCTACCAACAGACCATCGGCCCCGGTTGCGTCAAGCACGTAACGGGCCTTTTCCGGCGAATCGATATCGCCATTGGCAAACACCGGGATCGACACCGCCTGCTTGATCGCGGCAATCGTGTCGTATTCGGCTTCACCGGTGTACAGATCGGCGCGAGTGCGGCCATGCACTGCCAGCGCGGTGATCCCGGCCTGCTCGGCGATCTTCGCCACGGTCAGGCCGTTCTTGTTGTCGCGATCCCAGCCCGTGCGGATCTTCAGGGTGACCGGCACATCTACCGCAGCCACAACGGCCTGCAGGATCTCGGTCACCAGTGCTTCATCTTTCAACAACGCGGAACCGGCGGCCTTGTTGCAGACCTTCTTTGCCGGGCAACCCATGTTGATATCAATAATCTGTGCGCCCAGTTCAACGTTGGCCCGGGCTGCATCCGCCAGCATCTGCGCATCGCCACCGGCAATCTGCACCGAGCGTGGCTCGGGATCGCCTTCGTGGATCATGCGCATGCGCGACTTGCGGGTGTTCCACAGGCTCATGTCACTGGTGACCATTTCCGAGACTACAAGCCCTGCGCCCAAACGCTTGCACAGCTGACGAAAGGGCTGATCGGTGACGCCCGCCATCGGGGCGAGAATCAAGCCGTTCTGCAATGTGTATGGGCCGATGCGTACCGCCGACATAGGACTTCCCTGAGGTGGGGCCGGATCATGAGAGTTCGAAAAAGGGTTGGCATGATACCCGCTCTCGATGACTGGATAAAGGCTGAATTGAACAAAATCTGAACAGTTATTCTGTTATCGCCAGCGGTTTGGTCGCAGTTGGCAAAGTCATAAAACTGTCGTCAATTCGAAAGCGACGCAGGGATTCACTCGGGCGAGTGAAAACTCAGGCTGTAATTCACCGCTTTCGGGCCTGGGTCGAGGATATCCAGCGCGATGTGGATCGGCGTCTGCGGCGGCATTTCCGCCAGACCTTCGAGGTCCCCTCTCAGGTATTCGCCGGGTTTGAAGCGACGACTGGCGATCAGGTGACCGTTGAGGTCGGCGAAGCGCAGCTCCAGTAATGGAAACGGCTGAGAGAACGTTGCGCGATTATAAATGATCGCGTCGACCACCAGCGCACCGTTGAACTCCGGATGGCTGCGCACCACCAGATTGCTGCTCTTGATTCGGGCGATATCGACTTTGGACGGCACCGTGCAGCCGATCTGCGGGCAGATTTGCTGGAACCATGGGCGGTATTGATCCTGTCGGGCCAGTTCATCGAAATGGTAAGCGATGTACTGGGCGGCCAGTCCGCCTGCTGCTAGCAACACCAATACCAGCCATAGCAAGCGCCGACCCCACGGCGAACGGCGTTTCTGCCAGTCCAGTTGCAGCGGGTCGTCGGTCAGGTCCTGCAGGACTTCAGCGCGTACGCCGGGTTCTGCGCGCTCGCGCTTTTTGCGCGGCGGTTCGATCGATGGCAAATCGTCGTCATCGCTTTCGTCGCTGGTCGACAAGCGTTCGCGGCGGGCATTCGGGTCGATAGGGTCGTGCAGGCGCAGATGCGGGATCGCCGGTTCGTCATCCAGGTCCACTGGTTCCAGCGACAGCGAGGGTTCGGTGCGCTCTGATTTGACCGGTTCGATGTCGGCGGTTTCAGCCTCGTCGTCCTCGGGCTCGGCCTTGTGTTCATCGGCGCGCTCGCTGAACAGGCTGTCGCGCCAGAGCGCTTCATCCGGTTCAGGGCTGTCGCGGCGTGCGCTCAGGGCATCTTCGCGTGGACGTCCGAACTCAGTGGTCGGCTGGATTTCCCGTTGTTCGAGGCGGGCGAGCTCTTCGTCCAGATCGAGACTGTCGAGATCCAGTTCCGAAGCGCTCCACTGCTTTTGGCTGATGGCGCGCGGCGCGGTCGGTTCGACGGTGGCCGGCTGCTCGACTACGGGCGGGGCCTCGATAATCGGCGGCGGTTCGACAATCGACGGCGCAACCGGCGTCACCGCGTCCTTGCCGGCGTGTTGTTCCAGCAGCTGTTTGGCCGCGTTGAACACTTGCAGGCAGGAGCCGCAGCGAACCACCCCGCGGGCCACGCTCAATTGAGCATGGCTGACACGGAAACTGGTTTGGCAATGCGGGCACTGGGTGACGAAACTGTCGGTCATGCGGCGATCCGGATTATGCAGGCGGTCATATTAACGCCGACGGCCGGTGATGCGCACCCAGCCATCGCGATTGGCAATCGGGTCGAGATCGAAGTCCTGAGCATAAGCGGCGGCGACTTCATCACCTTGCTCGGCAAGGATGCCCGACAGCGCCAGACGCCCACCGGATTTCACCAGGCCGGACAGTTGCGGTGCCAAGGAAACCAGTGGGCCAGCCAGAATGTTGGCGACCAGCACGTCAGCTTGAACCTGCGGCAGATCTTCCGGCAGGTACAGTGGGAACAGCTCTTCGGCAATATTGTTGCGCCCGGCGTTGTCGCGTGAGGCTTCCAACGCCTGCACGTCGATGTCGGTGCCGACCGCTTCCTTGGCGCCGAGCAGCAGGGCGGCAATCGCCAGAATCCCCGAGCCGCAGCCGAAGTCGAGCACGTTGCAGTCTTTCAAATCCTGGCCGTCGAGCCATTCCAGGCACAGTGCGGTGGTCGGGTGGGTGCCGGTGCCGAAGGCCAGACCCGGATCGAGCAGCAGATTGACGGCGTCAGGTTCCGGTGCAGCGTGCCAGCTCGGCACGATCCACAGGCGCTGGCCGAAACGCATCGGCTGGAAACCGTCCATCCAGCTGCGTTCCCAGTCCTGATCTTCGATGACTTCGCTGTGATGCTCAGGCAGCGGACTGCCGGTCAGCAGCTCCAGGTGGGCCAGAACCGGTGCCGGTTCGGTGCCGCCCTCGAACAGGGCCAGCAGGTGCGTGTGCGCCCACAGTGGGGTGGTGTTGAGTTCCGGTTCGAAGATCGGCTGATCTTCGGCGTCCATGAAAGTCACCGACACGGCGCCCACTTCAAGGAAAGCGTCTTCGTAGGTTTCGGCTTGTTCCGGGCTGATGGCGAGACGTACTTGCAGCCAAGGCATGGCGGGCACCTTTGAAAAATATTGATTGCAGCCTAGCGGCCGGCGAGAAGCGCGCAAGTTTACGCGAGCGCGCGGCAGAACACGAACATGGTTGAAGATCAAAAGATCGCAGCCTTCGGCAGCTCCTACAGGAGTTTGCATTCCAATGTAGGAGCTGCCGAAGGCTGCGATCTTTTGACTTTGCTGCAGAAACAACAAAGCCGCCCGAAGGCGGCTTTGTCTGGTGCGGGCTGAAGCTTAGTGCTTCTCGCCAGCCAGCTTGTGCTCGAGGTAGTGAATGTTCACACCGCCCTTGCAGAAGCCTTCGTCACGAACCAGATCACGGTGCAGCGGGATGTTGGTCTTGATCCCGTCCACCACGATTTCGTCCAGGGCATTGCGCATGCGCGCCATGGCTTCGTCGCGGGTGGCGCCGTAAGTGATCAGCTTGCCGATCAGCGAGTCGTAGTTCGGCGGAACCGCATAACCACTGTACAGGTGCGAATCGACGCGAACGCCGTTGCCGCCTGGCGCGTGGAAATGCTTGACCGTGCCCGGGCTCGGCATGAAGGTTTTCGGGTCTTCAGCATTGATCCGGCATTCCAGCGAGTGACCGCGGATTACCACGTCGTCCTGGGTGAACGACAGCTTGTTGCCAGCGGCGATGCTGAGCATCTCCTTGACGATGTCGATACCGGTGACCATTTCCGAAACCGGGTGCTCCACCTGAACACGGGTGTTCATTTCGATGAAGTAGAAACGACCGTTCTCGTACAGGAACTCGAAAGTGCCGGCGCCACGGTAACCGATGTCGATGCACGCCTTGACGCAGCGAGCGAGTACTTCCTCGCGCGCTTTCTCGTCGATGCCCGGTGCCGGCGCTTCTTCGAGAACTTTCTGGTGACGACGTTGCAGCGAGCAATCGCGGTCGCCCAGATGGATCGCGTGACCCTGGCCGTCGGACAGAACCTGGACTTCCACGTGACGTGGGTTGGTCAGGAATTTTTCCAGATACACCATCGGGTTGCCGAACGCCGCGCCTGCTTCGGTGCGGGTCAGTTTGGCGAAGGCGATCAGGTCTTCTTCCTTGTGCACAACACGCATGCCGCGACCACCACCGCCGCCAGCGGCTTTGATGATCACCGGGTAGCCGACTTCACGACCGATGCGCAGCGCCGTTTCTTCGTCTTCCGGCAACGGGCCGTCAGAACCAGGAACGGTGGGTACGCCCGCTTCGATCATCGCGTGCTTGGCCGAGACCTTGTCGCCCATCAGGCGAATGGTGTCGGCTTTCGGGCCGATGAAAGCGAAGCCGGAGTTCTCGACCTGCTCGGCAAAATCGGCGTTTTCCGCGAGGAAACCGTAGCCTGGGTGAATGGCGGTAGCGCCAGTCACTTCAGCGGCAGCGATGATGGCCGGGATGTGCAAGTAAGAGTGCGCGGCAGAAGCCGGGCCGATGCAGACGGATTCGTCTGCCAGACCCAGGTGCATCAGCTCTTTGTCGGCCTTGGAGTAAACGGCGACGGTCTTGATGCCCATCTCTTTGCAGGCACGCAGAATCCGCAGGGCGATCTCACCGCGGTTAGCGATCAGAACTTTTTCCAACTTCGCAGTCATCAAAGGCTCTCCGCAGTTCAAACGATGGTGAACAGCGGTTGGTCGTACTCAACCGGCTGGCCGTCTTCGACGAGGATGGACTCGATCACACCGCTGGTTTCAGCTTCGATGTGGTTCATCATCTTCATGGCTTCGACGATGCACAGAGTGTCGCCTTTCTTCACGGTCTGGCCGACTTCAACGAAGGACGGCGAGGTTGGCGAAGATTTACGGTAGAAGGTGCCGACCATCGGCGAACGGGCAACAGTGCCGTTCAGCGCTGGAGCAGCAGCGGCAACCGGAGCGGCAGCTACTGGAGCTGCTGCAACAGGTGCGGCAGCCGGCGCTTGCATCGGAGCCGGTGCGTAGTACTGCTGAGCCGGGGTCTTGCTGTGACGGCTGATGCGTACGGACTCTTCGCCTTCCTTGATCTCGAGCTCGTCGATGCCGGACTCTTCCAGCAATTCGATCAGTTTCTTAACTTTACGGATATCCATGAATCATCAACTCCCAAGGGTCGGTCAGGGGCGCTTAACGCTTGTCGTTCAAGTCGTTGCCTGTGTTTCAAGCTGTTCTAGTGCAGCCTCCAGGGCCAGTCGGTAACCGCTGGCGCCAAGGCCGCAGATCACTCCCACCGCTACGTCGGAGAAGTAAGAGTGATGGCGGAAAGGTTCGCGTTTGTGCACGTTGGACAAATGCACTTCGATGAATGGGATGCTCACTCCCAGCAACGCGTCACGTAATGCGACACTTGTGTGCGTAAAAGCTGCTGGATTGATCAGAATGAAATCGACGCCTTCGCCGCGTGCGGCGTGGATGCGGTCGATCAATTCGTACTCGGCATTGCTTTGCAGATACAGCAGATGATGGCCGGCTTCACGGGCGCGGCGCTCCAGATCCTGATTGATCTGCGCCAGGGTCGTTGAACCGTAAGTGCCGGGTTCGCGGGTGCCGAGCAGGTTCAGGTTGGGGCCGTGCAGCACCAGTAGGGTTGCCATCTGCGTAGTCCTTGTTATGAATGAGCAGTCGTCAGAACCCGGCGACTATGCCGCAAAGACTTTGTGACTGTCCAGTTCTATGCAATAGCCAGCACGATGGCCGATGTTTGCGCGAAATATGTGACCAAGTGATTTGATCCGGTCACTTGTGGTGTCTGGACTGACGCCTTCGCGAGCAGGTTCGCTCCCATAGGGGTATGCATTCCAATGTGGGAGCGAGCCTGCTCGCGAAGGCGGTCTATCAGACGCGAAATGCCTGAACAGCTGTATGCAATTGCCCGCCCAATACCAGCAAATTCTCACCCTGTTCGCGTCCGCGACCGATACGCACCAGGTTATCCCCACCCAACTGATGAATCCGCTCACTGTGATCGCGAATCTCACTGACTGCGCCGCTCTGTTGTGCTGTCACGTCGGCGATGCGGATCGCCGTGTCGGAAATGGTCTGGATCGCGCCGACGATTTTATCCAGCGCACCATCCGCCGCTTGCGCCTGATTGGCGGTGGCTTCGGCGTGTTCGACCTGCGCGCGCATGCCTTCGACCGATTGTCGGGCGGCGGTTTGCAGGCCAGCGATCAGCGTTTGAATTTCGGCTGTCGCGCCAGCGGTGCGTTGTGCCAGCGAGCGTACTTCTTCCGCTACCACGGCAAACCCGCGACCCATTTCCCCGGCACGCGCCGCTTCAATCGCCGCGTTCAGCGCCAGCAAATTAGTCTGGTCAGCAATCGAGCGAATCACCGTCAACACGCCGCCGATGGTCGCCGACTCTTCGGCCAGATGCTCGATCATCTGCGCGTTGCCCTGAACTTCACCGACCAACGCATGTAGGCCGGTCAGGCTTTGGCCAATGACCGTTTGCCCATGCTCGACCGCCAAGCCGGCGTGACGACTGGCGTCCGCGGCCTGCTGTGCATCACCGGCAACCTGCTGGATGGTCGCTTCGAGTTCGCCGAGGGAATCGCGGATCAGCGCGGTGTCGCCGGCCTGATGTTCGGCGCCGCTGTGCAAGTCGTTACTCAGTTCGGCAAGCGTACGGCTGCTACCTGCGACCTGTTCGGCATTGCCACGAATGGTGCCGACCAGGTCCACCAGATACGCACGCAAACGGTTTAACGAAGCTTCGATGTCGTGCAGTTCACGGTTGGTTTTGCCCAGTTGGATATCGCGGCTGAAATCGCCTTCGGCCCAGGTTGAAAGCGCTGGCGCCAGATTGGTCAGAGTGCGCGAGAGCCGGCGCTGCAAGGTATCGATCAGTAATGCGATCAGCAGAATCAAGCCGATCATCACGCCCTGCATCAGTCGCACTTCTGATTGAATCTGTCCATGTTGCGCACGCACCACCGGTTCCAGTCCGGCGATGGCCTGCTGTACGGCGGCGATTTTCTGGTGAGTGGCGGCGCTGAGGTCGGCGCGTTTCTGAATCTGATCGCGGGTGCGCTCAAGCTCCGCCGGATAGCGTCCCAGCAAACTGTTGAGTTCACGCTTGAGGCCGACCCCGGCATCTTCCGCGACGGCTTTTTCACTGTTCTCGATGCCCATCATCGCCGCGAAATCGTCGCTGCCCGATTCACTCTTGGCCACGACGCCGAGCAGGGGCAGGGCATCAATCGCTTGGGCCTGCGAGCGGATATTAGTGACTTCGCGCTCAACATCGGCGGCTAGCTCACTGCGCCCGCTGCTGACCAGTTTGTCCCTTGCCAGCGACAGCTTGCCCACGTGCTGCGAAGCGGCGAGCAGCGGCGCCAGATAAGCCGCGTTACCGTTGGCGTAGGTGCTGAGCTGATCGAGGCTGGCGCTCAGTTCGCGCTCGGCTTGTAACAGCAAGGCCTGCGGATCACCGGCCAGTTTGCCGGCCGCGAGCAGGTCGGTTTTGCTGAATTCATCCAGGCCCGACAGGCTTGGGCGCAGCGTTTCGGCCAGCGCTGGCGGCAGTTCACCGAGTTCTTTGTGCAAACCGTCGATGGCCTGACCGGCGCTGCTCAGGCGCAAGGCGTCACCGCTGGCGAGGTAATCCTCGACGTTGCGCGCCACCTCGTTCTGAAATTGCTGCGACAGCCCCAGGTAACGCTGCATCAACAGATACGGGCGTTCGAGGGCTTTTTGCGACCACCACAGCGTGGCGCCGAGTGCGAGGCACACGGCGACCAGCAGCAGCGTATTGAGATTGGTGAGCAACTTCAGGCGCATGACGGCTACCCACGGCAGAAATGGTAAGCGCCTGAATTTATTGCGGTTCTGTTACAGGGTTATGACCGAATCAGTGGAATCCGATGAAAAAGTGGCACTTTGCTTTGAGTCGCGCGCGGTCTGCACGCGATTGCGTCCGGCACCCTTGGCGCGGTACAGCGCCTCGTCAGCCTGGCTGGCCATCATCAGGCTGTCGCAGTCGTCGTGCATTTCCACCACGCCAGCGCTGAAGGTGCACCACAAATCCTGGGGCTGCGCCGGGTAATGGATTTCGGCGAAGCGCTGGCGGATTTCGTCGAGCACTTTGTGCGCCGCTTCTATATCCGTGTCGGGCATGACGATGGCAAATTCTTCGCCGCCGTAGCGGCCGATGAAGTCGGTCTTGCGCAAACGCTGTTTGAGAAACAGCGCCAGGCTTTTGATCACCCGGTCGCCCATCGGGTGGCCGTGGCTGTCGTTGACCCGTTTGAAGTGGTCGATGTCGAGCATGGCAAAGCTCAGCGGCTTATTCTCGCGGCGGGCGCGGAACGAGCAGTCTTCGAGCAATTGCAGAATGTGCGTGTGGTTATACAAACCGGTGAGGCTGTCACGGACCATTCGCGCTTTCAGGTTACGCGCCCGGGCGGCGCGGTTACGCACGGTGGTGATCAGGTGACGCGGCTTGATCGGTTTGGTCAGAAAATCATCGCCGCCCTCGCTCATCGCGTCGAGCTGCTTGTCCAGATCGTCTTCGGCCGACAGGTAAATGATCGGCACGCTGACATAGCGGTCGTTATGGCGAATCACCTTGGCCAGCTCGGTGCCGGTGCAGGCCGGCATGTACATGTCGAGGATGATCAGGTCTGGCTGGAAATCCGCCAGTTCGGCCATCGCCTGAATCGGTTCGATCAAGGTGCGGGTGACGATGCCGGCGCTGTTGAGCAGGCGCTCGGTGTGCAAGGCCTGCGCGCGCGAGTCGTCGATGATCAACACTTTATAAGGCTCGTACTGGGCAACGCAGGTGAGGACTTCGATTTTCTCCAGCAGGCTCGAGGCTTCGAGGGTGCCGGTGAGGAATTCCTGACCGCCAGCGCGCACGGCGGCGAGGCGAGTCGGCGTATCGGTTTCGTGCAGGCTGAAGAACAGCAGCGGCAACGGCTCTTCCAGGCCGACCTGGGCTTCGGCGGCGAGTTTCAGACCGATACCGGCGCCGCTGAAATCGACGTCCATGACGATCGCCGCTGGCAGGCGCTCGACCATTGATGAGCGGAAGGCTGAAACACTGTCCAGCGCCTGAGCGCTCAGGCCGAAGAACTCCAGTTGTTTGGCCAGTCGTTCGGCGCGATCGTGATCCTGCAGCATCACGTAGATCGGCTTGCGCAGTGGCGGCAGAAAGGTCTGGTCGAGTTGATCGCCATGACGCAGGCCAGTGCGCGACAAGCGCTGCATCAAGCGATTGAGGTCGGTGATCAGGCCACTGCTGAGGCGGCCGCGATTGGCGTCCACCGCTTCCAGCGATTGGCTGATGTGGCGCGCGAGTTGAGTGTGTTCCGGCTGTTCGAAGCGCTCGGCAAAACGCAGCAGGCGCAGGTTGGCCTCGCTCAGTTCGGCGAGGTCGACAGTGGACCACTCACTGCGTTGCAGGCGCTGCCATATCTCAAGAATCTGACGTGCCTGATGAATTACCCGCTGGGCAAAGTGGTGCTTGAGACGCTCACGGCTGGGGTCTTCTGGCTCGGTCATATCCTGACTACTAGTTAGGCTGCATGCTGAGATCGACTGGTGGCTCTATGCTAGCACCTCTTTTCCCTTACACGAGTGTCGTACGTCAATAATCTGCAGTGCGTCACCATTCAGTTTCTGACCGATGGGTTTTGCTTTCGACCTTGGCGTCGCTCAAGCCCCCGTGGGACGGGCACTCCCTGATGGATCAGGGCGATCGGGATGAGTTGTCAGTCGGACTTTCATCCACGCGATGAATGAGCGTTGCAAGGGTTTTCAATACCCTGCCATTCGATTGGCTGAGGCGCGGGCATCGGGGATTCCCTTAGTCGGCATCGAAGCGTCATTCGCCCCTATGATTTGCGGCTTATCTTTACGTGCGGGTGCCCGGCCTTGGCACGTTGTTGTATGGTTGTGGTCGAACCGTTGAACCCAAGTGATTGAAAGGATATCGCCATGCTGGACTGGAAAAACCGCGCGGGCAGCGCGCCTGAACGTGCCGCCGAGCCCAAGTCGGCCACCCGCAGCTATGTTGGCGGATTGCTGTTCAGCCGTGCATTGGCCACGCTGATCGGCATCTACCTGCTGGTGACCATTGGCCTTGGCTGGTACTGGAGCCAGGAGCCGGCGCTGTTTCCGGTCGCACAAAACGCGCAAGTGGCGGCCGAGAAAGAAGGCAAGAAAATGGTGATCGGCTACACCACGGTCGAAACCCTGAAGACCGTCGCCGGCACCTTGCTCAACAAGCCGGGCGGCTATATTTCCAACGACCGCTTCCCGCCAGGCCTGTGGATGGATAACACACCGAGCTGGGAATACGGCGTGCTGGTGCAGGTGCGTGACCTGACCCGTGCCCTGCGTAAAGACTTTGCCCGTTCGCAATCGCAGTCGGCGGAAGATGCCGATCTGGCCAAGGCCGAACCGCGCTTCAACTTCGACAACAAGAGCTGGATCCTGCCGTCGAGTGAGTCGGAGTACCAGGAAGGTATCAACTCGTTGAGCCGTTATCAGGCTCGCCTGTCTGATCCAACCCAGAAAAACGCGCTGTTCTATGCCCGCGCCGACAACCTGAACAACTGGCTGGGCGATGTCGGCACTCGTCTTGGTTCGCTGTCGCAACGCCTGTCGGCCAGTGTTGGCCGGGTTAAACTCAACACCGCACTGAAAACCGAAGTGCCGGCCATCGGCGAAGTGCCACAGGTTGACGAGGAAGTCGTCGAGACCCCGTGGATGCAGATCGACAACGTGTTCTACGAAGCACGCGGTCAGGCCTGGGCGCTGTCGCACCTGCTGCGCGCCATCGAAGTCGATTTCGCCGATGTGCTGGCGAAGAAGAACGCCACGGTCAGCGTGCGTCAGATCATTCGTGAACTGGAGGCCTCGCAGGAACCGGTCTGGAGTCCTATGATTCTTAACGGAAGCGGCTTCGGCGTGCTGGCCAACCACTCGCTGGTCATGGCCAACTATATTTCCCGTGCCAACGCTGCTGTGATCGATTTGCGTCAACTGCTCAATCAGGGCTGATTCATGAGCCAGAACGCCAAAGAGGCGGCCCATCGCGCCGCCTCGGATGCCGAACAGATCGCCTGGGTCGACGAACAGGACAACCTGCTCGGCGCTCTCGTCCGCGCGGATTTGCGCGAGCGTGGGCTGATCGGCCGTGGCACGTACATCATGTTGTTCAATTCCGCCGGTGATCTTTGCGTGCACCGGCGCACGTTGAGCAAGGCGATTTACCCGGGTTACTGGGATGTCGCGGCAGGCGGCATGGTGCAGGCCGATGAGACTTACGCCGAGTCGGCGGCCCGAGAGCTGGAAGAAGAGTTGGGTGTCAGCGGCGTCGAGTTGACCGCCCATGACCATTTCTACTTCGAGGACACCGGCAATCGCCTGTGGTGTTCGGCGTTTTCCGCTGTATGGGACGGCCCGCTGAAACTGCAGCCGGAGGAGGTGCTGGAAGCGCGGTTTATTCCGGTCGGGCAAGTCATGCAGGAAATCGAGCAGAAGCCTTATTGCCCGGACTCTCTGGCCGCATTGAAGCGCTATCTGAAGGCGCAGCAAAGCGACGTCGCAAAGAACACATAAATTGGCGCCGATTGGCACTTAGCAATCGGGATTTTTGCCGTTACACTGCGCGACCTTTTCAAGCTGCACCGCGAGTGCTTTTTGTAGGAGCTGCCGCAGGCTGCGATCTTTTGATTTTTTGTTTTGGCGTCGAAATCAAAAGATCGCAGCCTCGTTTCACTCGACAGCTCCTACATTTGGCGCTTTATCGGTGCAGTAGCGCTGCCCCTGCCTGAGTGGGGCTTCGCGGTCGCTGACCTTGCCCAAGGTTGCGATCAGTCTTTGTCCTCCCAAGAGGATTGCCGGTGGCCAAAAAAGCCGCATCCTTCGCCGCCTTAGGTGGCCTGGTATTTTCCACCGACGCAGGTCGTCATTGCCCGGAATGCAGTCAGCCGGTGGACGCCTGTATCTGCAAACAAACCGTGATCCCGGCAGGGGACGGCATTGCCCGCGTGCGTCGCGAGAGCAAGGGCCGTGGCGGCAAGACGGTGACCACCATCACCGGCGTGCCTTTGGCCGAAGACGCGCTCAAAGAGTTGGCGACAACGTTGAAGAAACGTTGCGGCACCGGCGGGGCGTTGAAAGACGGCATCATCGAAATCCAGGGCGATCATGTCGAGCTACTCTTGGCTGAGCTGATCAAGCACGGTTTCAAAGCGAAGAAATCCGGCGGCTAGCAGCCTCTGTGAAAACCACCTGCGGCTTGATCCGGCGCTGAAACACTTCAGATCCGGCGTCGTCTCCATGGTTTTCACAGAGCCTGTTCATGACCGGTTTCTAAACTCCACGCAGTCAGTGCGGTCTACCGCCGCGCTGACGAACCGTCATTTTCATACTTTAGACTGCGCCGGCCTGCGATCAGGCGACGCACTATGACTTCTTTATAGGGGACTTCGATGTCCGTACGACGCACACGCAAAGACGATGGCAGCCAATGGACAGTTGCGGACAGCCGCAGTGTTTACGGGATTCGCCATTGGGGGGCCGGGTATTTCGCGATCAATGACGCCGGTCGCGTCGAAGTTCGTCCGAACGGCCCGAGCAGCTCGCCTATCGACCTGTTCGAGCAAGTCGATCAACTGCGCAAAAGCGGTTTGTCCTTGCCGTTGCTGGTTCGCTTCCCCGACATCCTGCAAGACCGTGTCCGCCAGCTGACCGGCGCTTTCGATTCGAACATCGAGCGTCTGGAATACCAGAGCAAGTACACCGCGCTGTACCCGATCAAGGTTAACCAGCAAGAAGCGGTGATCGAGAACATCATCGCCACCCAGGACGTGTCCATCGGCCTGGAAGCCGGCTCCAAACCTGAGCTGCTGGCCGTGCTGGCACTGGCGCCGAAGGGCGGCACCATCGTCTGCAACGGTTACAAGGACCGCGAGTTCATCCGCCTGGCGCTGATGGGCCAGAAGCTGGGTCACAACGTCTTCATCGTCATCGAGAAAGAGTCCGAAGTCGGTCTGGTGATCGAAGAAGCCGCGTCGCTGAAGGTCAAGCCACAGGTCGGCCTGCGCGTGCGTCTGTCGTCGCTGGCGTCGTCGAAGTGGGCCGACACCGGTGGCGAAAAATCCAAGTTTGGTCTGTCGGCGGCGCAACTGCTGTCGGTGGTCGAGCGCTTCCGCGCCGCCGGTCTGGATCAGGGCATTCGCCTGTTGCACTTCCACATGGGTTCGCAGATCGCCAACCTCGCTGACTATCAGCACGGCTTCAAGGAAGCGATCCGTTACTACGGCGAATTGCGCAACCTCGGTCTGCCGGTCGATCACATCGACGTCGGTGGCGGTCTGGGTGTCGACTACGACGGCACGCACTCGCGCAACGCCAGTTCGATCAACTACGACATGGACGATTACGCCGGTGTTGTGGTCGGCATGCTCAAGGAATTCTGCGACGCGCAGGCCCTGCCGCATCCGCACATCTTCTCCGAAAGCGGCCGCTCGCTGACCGCGCACCACGCGATGCTGGTGGTGCAGGTCACCGACGTCGAGAAGCACAACGACGAAATCCCGCAGATCGAAAACAAGGAATCGCTGCCGGAAACCGTGCAGTGGCTGGTTGATTTGCTCGGCCCGACCGACATCGAAATGGTCACCGAAACCTACTGGCGCGCCACCCACTACATGAGCGACGTGGCCGCCCAGTACGCCGACGGCAAGCTGACCCTGGCTGAAAAAGCCCTGGCCGAGCAGTGCTACTTCGCTGTCTGCCGTCGCCTGCACAACTCACTCAAAGCGCGTCAGCGTTCGCACCGTCAGGTGCTCGACGAGCTCAACGACAAGCTGGCCGACAAGTACATCTGCAACTTCTCGGTGTTCCAGAGCCTGCCGGACACTTGGGCGATTGATCAGGTCCTGCCGATCATCCCGCTGCACCGTCTCGACGAAGAGCCGCTGCGCCGCGCGGTGCTGCAGGATCTGACCTGCGACTCCGACGGCAAGATCAATCAGTACGTCGATGAGCAGAGCATCGAAACCAGCCTGCCGGTCCACGGTTTGAATGAAGGTGAAGACTACTTGCTGGGCGTGTTCCTGGTCGGCGCCTATCAGGAAATCCTTGGCGACATGCACAACCTGTTCGGTGACACCGACTCGGTGAACATCTACCAGAACGCCGATGGCAGCGTGTACCACGCCGGCATCGAGACCCACGACACCATCGAAGACATGCTGCGTTACGTGCACTTGTCGCCGGAAGAACTGATGACCCACTACCGCGACAAGTGCGCCAGTGCCCGCATCAGTGCCAGCGAGCGCACGCAATTTCTCGATGCCCTGCGTCTGGGTCTGACCCGTTCCTCCTACCTGTCTTCCTGAGGCCAGGTGGCGCTCTCGCCGGGCTGTCTGAATTTTTCCTGAAGTTGGTGGAAAATTCGGATGGCCCGGTGGGATATCTCCCAAAATCTGCGCGAATTGCTTGGCATTCCCGGCCAGCAAAGTCATCCGGTCTGCTTTTCGCGTAGGTCATTTCCTAAGTTGTACTTCAGCTCTCTACTCGGCCATGGCTCTCGGCGAGAATCCCCGACCGCCCCTCCTGTAGAGATCCGCCCATGTTCGATCCAGTCAACGAGTCGTCGTTTCGTCTCGATGTAGCGGGCCTGTCCGACCCTTTCGAAGTCCTGGCCTTTACCGGTAGCGAAGCCCTCAGCGAATCCTTTGCGTTCGAGATCGATGTGTTGATCGACGATCCGCACCTGGACCTTGCTGGTCTGCTGTACCGTTCGGCGTTCCTCTGTTTCGGGCCGTCGGGGGAGGGCGTGCACGGGCAATTGCAGAGCCTGGTCCAGCATGAGCATGGACAAGGCTTGCGGTTGAGCCGGATCCGTCTGGGGCCGAAACTGGGTTGCCTTGAGTTGCGCTTCAGCCAGCGAATTTTCAGTGGCCGTTCGGTGCCGCAGATCATCGAACAAGTGCTCAGGGAGCACGGAATTGTCGGTGCTCAGCGCCGCTTCGAGCTACACGGCGATTACCCGGCCCACACGTTCTGCACCCAATACCGCGAGTCCGATCTGCAACTGCTCCAGCGCTTGTGCGCGCACGCGCGGATTCACTATTACTTTGAACACCACCGTGACCGGCACTGCCTGGTTTTTGCCGATGAACCGGCGCAGTTGCCGTTGGCCGATGTCGCGCGATATCAGTGCGAGGACGACGGGCATCACGCTGTTCCTGCCCTGCGGCAATGGCAGTTGCAAGAAACCGTTCAGGCCCATTCAGCGGGGGTGCAACGGGCCGAAGGTCAGAGTGAGCTGGCGGCGTTGCGCAGCGGTCATTGGCTGCGGTTGGCCGGTCATCCCTTTGCCGATTGCAACCGCCCATGGTTGCTGACCCGTATTGAACATCGCGCCGATGCATCCCACGAGCCTCCCTACGCGAACCGCCTGTTCGGTTCGTTGCAAGTCCCGTGTGCATCAACCACAGCGCCATCGCGTCTGCGCATGCATAGCCTGCAACGGGCCTGGGTCGTTGAAGTCGATGAGCCGCAACCCGATTGTCTGCGCCCGGTGGCGGTGCAATTCGATTGGCTCTATCAAGGCGAAGGCGCCGCGCCGAGTCACTGTTGGCTACCACTCGCGCCGTCCCTGGCGCAAACGCCAATGGCTGCGCTGAGCGATGGCGTCGAGGTGGTGGTGAGCTTTTTCGAGGGTGATCCGGATCAGCCGATGATCAGCGGTGTACTGCAACCGCCACTTGCCCTCACTGACACCGACGATGCGGCGCCACTGCCTGACACCCTGGTGAGTGACGGCTTGCAGCAATTGCTGGCGTCCGGTGAGCCGTTGCTGCTGCTGTGCCTGATCCCCGGCGGCGGCAGTTTCAGTCACTGCGCAGAGCCGGTGTGCAGTTGTCGACTGGTCACCGCCCTTGAACAGAGCGGCGCAACATGAGTGGCGCAGCGCTTGAGCCCATGGCGCAATGGATGTTGCTCGATGGCCCGGACGCACCGCAGGCCTTGCTGGTATTGCGCCAGGCCTTTGCCGACGTACGGAGCTTCAAGCTGTTCGATGGTACCGAGTTTGAGCCGGTCAGCGAGCACGGTCCGGTGTTGATCGAGTTGCGCGATTGCCCGGCATTGGCCGCGTTGTGTCACCGCGACCCGAATACCTGGCGCGGGTTGTTGCTGGGCAGTGAGGCCTCGGCACAACAACTGCTGAGCCACTTGCAGCGCATGCTCACGGTGTCGTTCGGTTTGAGTCATCGGGCCTTGCTCAGTTATTACAACCGGCAAACGGCGAGCTATTTTTTCGACGCGTGCGACGCCGCCGAGCTGAGCCGCTGGCTCGGACCTATCCGTCAGTTGCGCTGGTTCGGCGGCACCTGGGCCGACCGCGCGATTGGCAGTCAGGGCTGGCAGCAGTTGCGCAACCCCGGGCTTGCCGTCGAGCCGCTGAGCATCGAAGAAAGCCTGACCCGGCGCCAGCGCGAACGCTTGCAAACCTGCTTGCTGGAGCAGCACATCTGGCGCTGGTGCCAATCATTGGGAACCGATTACGCGACGATGTCCTCCCATGTTCAACAAGGCCTGGCGCTGGGATTCAGCGACCGCACCGTGCTCGATGGCTGGTTATGGCTACGCTTGCTGCATCCGCGTGCCGTTCTGGTGCCACCGCCGGTGGGGCTGACCCAGCAACAGCGGCTTGACCATGTGCGGCGCCAGTGGCGCGGCGATTAGTCCTGAGACGAGGTTCGGCGCGTATGCCAGGTTTATTCCGACAAGGTTTCGGCGCCATGCTCGGCAGTGTGTTGCTGCTGGTGCTGAGCGGGTGTTCGCCGGTGCAGTTGCTCAACGCGCTGACCCCGGACAGCACGTACGACAAAACCGCAGGCATTGCGTATGGCGACGATCCTCGGCAGAAGCTCGATGTGTATGTGCCGCATCAGCCTATGCCGGGCGCGCCGGTGGTGGTGTTTTTCTATGGCGGCAGCTGGAACAGCGGTTCGCGCCTCGACTACCGCTTTGTCGGCGAAGCGCTGGCGTCCAGGGGGATTGTCACGGTGGTGGCGGATTACCGCTTGTACCCGCAGGTGCGCTATCCGCTGTTTCTGCAGGACGGGGCGCGGGCGGTGGCCTGGACCAAAGCGCATATCCGCGAGTTTTCCGGCAACCCGCAGCGTTTGTATCTGATGGGCCACAGCTCCGGCGGATACAACGCGGCGATGCTCGCGCTGGATGGCGAATGGCTTGCGGCGGTGGGCATGTCGCCCAGGGATTTGCAGGGCTGGATCGGCCTGGCCGGGCCGTATGACTTTCTGCCGATCAAGAATCCCGAGGTGCGCCCGGTGTTCTTCTGGCCGGACTCACCACCGCAATCGCAGCCGATCAACCATGTCAGTCGCGGCGCACCGCCCGCGCTGCTGATTGCGGCGAGCAAAGATGATCTGGTCAACCCGACCCGCAACACCGGCGGCCTTGCGAGCAAGCTGCGCGAGGCCGGTGTGCCGGTGCAGGATCTGTATTACTCGCGGCCCAGCCACATAACCTTGGTGGCGAGTCTGTCCCGTCCGTTGCGGCGCCTGGCACCGGTGCTCGATCAGGTGGTCGGGTTTATCGCGCACACGCAGGATCAGTGAACGCCGCCCCTGAACCAGCCATCGTTGCGCTTGAGCCACCAGGCTTGCGCGCCGAGGGTCAGGCTGCGCAGCACCATGAACAGCAGAAAAGATATCCACAGCCCGTGATTGCCCAGACCTTGCAGCGCCCAGGCGAACGGCGTTAACAGCACCACCGTGATCAACATGCCGTTGCGCATTTCCCGCGCGCGGGTGGCGCCGATGAACAGGCCATCGAGCAAGTAGCTCCAGACCGCAATCAGTGGCAGCACAGCGAGGTAGGGCAGGTAGACGAACGCGGTGTCGCGCACGCTCTGGATGTCGGTCTGCATCTCGATGAACAGGTGCCCGGCGAGCAGAAACAGCGCCGCAAATCCGAGGCTGGCGATCAGCGACCAGCCTCCGGCCACTACCAGCGATTGCCGCAAAGCCAGACGATCGCGGGCACCGATAGCGTGTCCACACAAGGCTTCGACGGCATGGGCCAGGCCGTCCAGCGCATGTGCGGTCAGCAGCAAGCCATTGAGCAGCAGCGCGTTGGCGGCCACCGTCGAATCCCCCAGGCGCGCGCCTTGCACGGTGATCATGAAAAACACCGATTGCAACGCCAGGCTGCGGATGAAGATGTCGCGGTTGACCGCCAGCAACGGGTGCCAACTCTGCCAGACCTTCAGCGCCGCCCAGGCGATGTGCCCCGGATACGCCCGCAATGCCTTACGTGTCAGCAGCAGGCCAAGCAGGGCGCCGCTCCATTCGGCGATCACCGAGGCCCGCGCCGAACCGACCACGCCCCAGTCCAGGCCGATGACAAACCACAGATTGAGGACAATGTTGATCAGGTTGGTGGTCAGCAGAATCGCCAGCGGCGCCCGGGCGTTCTGTGTACCGAGGAACCAGCCGACCAGTGCATAACTGGCCAGCGCCGCCGGCAGGCCGAACAGCCGTGTGTGGAAGAAATCCCGGGTGAGCTGATCCAGCTCCTCCGACGGTTGCATGAAGTGCAGTGCAACTCCGCTTAGCGGCACACCCAAAGTGCCAAGCACCAGCGCCAGCCCCATCGCCAACAGCAAACCCTGTAACAGAATCTGCCGCAACGCCGCACCGTCGCTGCGCCCGGCGGCTTGCGCGGCAAACCCGGTAGTACCCATGCGCAGAAAGCCCATGGCCCAGGCGAGAAAGGTGTACAGGCTGGCGCCTACCGCCACCGCGCCCAATTGATGGGCGTGGGGCAAGTGGCCAATGACGGTGCTGTCGACCAGCGCCACCAGCGGTACGGAAATATTGGACAGAATCATCGGCGCGGCGAGCGCCCAGACCTTGCGGTGCGTCGAGCGGTCGCGCCAGTCGGCGATCAGAGTGGACATGCGGGCTCCTTGGGGGAGCGGCATTGTAGCGGTAGAAGCCACCCTCACCCCAGCCCTCTTCCAGAGGGAGAGGGCGCCGACCGAGGTGTCTGGCGTCATCCATCGACCTGAGAGCATGTGCCGATTATGGATTTGCTGAAACTCGCTCAAGTCGGTGTAGCTCTTGAATATCCCCCGGTCAGTCCCCTCTCCCTCCGGGAGAGGGTTAGGCGGGCGGCGTTCCGATGAGGGGCTCTTCAACGGCCTAATGAATAATCCAGCTAAGCAGCCACAACCCCAGCAGCAACCAGATAATCCCGGCAATAATCGACGCATTCATGAACGCTCGAATCGCCGACCACAACAGCATCAGCCCTACAATCAGCGCGATGATGCTGATGATCGACGTGTCCATCCCCAGCGTCTTCGCCAGCCCGTCGACAAAGTTGCCGCCGGCATTGCTCAGAATGTTGAACAGCCCACTGAGGCCATCAACGATAAAGCGGATGATCGAACCCAGCGCCTGGCCGAGCCATTCGAAAAAGCTTTCTACCTGCATATGTGCATCCTGATGAAAGGGCTGAGCCTTGGGCCACAACGCGGGTGGCCGAGTTCCCTGCATGATAGACGGTTTACGCTTGCCTTCATGCAGCTTCCCCCCGAAGCTATACGCCTTCAGGAGAGCCCGATGAACCTTGTTGAACTGACCGAACGCCTGCACGCCATTCGCGACCGCAATGACTGGCGGCAATTTCACAGCCCGAAAAATCTCGCCATGGCAGCTAGCGTCGAGATGTCCGAGCTGCTGGAAATCTTCCAGTGGCTGACGGAAGACCAGTCGCGCCAGCTGCCCGCTGACACACTCGCCCACGCCGGGCAGGAAGTCGGCGATATCGTCCTGTACCTGTTGCTGCTGTGCAGCGAGTTGGGGTTGGACATGAATGAAGTGGTACGCGCCAAGCTTGCCGACAGCGAACGGCGGTTCAGCTGATGAGCGACCGGCATTTCGATCAGTTGGCGACGCGTTTCGCCGAAAAAATCTACGGTGGCGCCAAAGGCGCGATCCGTCTCGCGGTGTTGCAGGCTGACCTGGCCGAAGCGCTGCCGGATCGCCCGTTGCGGGTGCTCGACATCGGTGGCGGCCTCGGCCATATGTCGCTGTGGCTGGCCGAGCGCGGCCACGACGTGACCTTCACCGAGCCGGCCGAGCCGATGCTTGAAGGCGCGCGCCAGCGTTTCGCTGAAGCCGGGCAAACCGCGACGTTCATTCAGGCGCCGTGGCAGGAACTGCTCGGGCAACTCACTGAACCGTACGATCTGGTGATTTGCCACGCCGTGCTGGAATGGCTCGCCGAACCCCACGCGATCCTGCCGGTGCTGCATCAATTGACCAAACCTGGCGGCTGGTTGTCGCTGGCGTTCTACAACCGTGATGCGCTGATCTACCGCAACCTGCTCAAAGGCCATTTCAAGAAAATGCGCAAGAACGACATGGCCGGTGAAAAGCAGAGCCTGACGCCGCAGCAGCCCCTCGATCCGCGCGAATTGGCAACGCAACTCGACGGCCTGTGGCAGGTCGAAAGCCAGAGTGGGATCCGCGTTTTCCACGACTACATGCCAGTGGAATTCCAGGCCCGCGCCGAACTTGTTGATTTGCTCGAGATGGAGCTCGCTCACCGCCGTCACCCAAGCTTCGCCGGGCTTGGGCGTTACTTGCACTGGATCTGCCGGCCGATCTGATCGGAGCGCGACATGAAAGCTCAATCCGGGTTATTGCTGATCTGTCTGGGATTGGCTGCTTGCCAGAGCAGCAACCCGTACGTGGCGCAATCGCGGCCCTTGCCGCCGGCGCCGGCGCAAGCCGCCAACACCTTCGATCGCAGCGCGTACCCGGCGCCGCCGCGTGATTATGGGCGTTATCGCAGTTGGGCGTGGCTCAAGGGGCAACTGCCACCGGGCACGGCGTGGGCTGATTCGGCGCAAGTGGCCGAGGCGGTGAGCAATGCCCTCGATCAGCGCGGTTTGCGTCCGTTGCACGACAATCGCCCAGCCGACTTGTTGGT
Source organism: Pseudomonas sp. AIG (assembly GCF_977020205.1). Classification (NCBI taxonomy): domain Bacteria; kingdom Pseudomonadati; phylum Pseudomonadota; class Gammaproteobacteria; order Pseudomonadales; family Pseudomonadaceae; genus Pseudomonas; species Pseudomonas sp. AIG. The sequence goes on from NZ_CDROCK010000034.1 coordinate 71,822, forward strand.
CAGCGCCAATCTGCGTCTGGAAACCCGCTTGCGCCAGGTCCAGGACGACTATGGTTATTACGGTGGCGGATACGGCGGCTATGATCGCTATGGTCGCGGTTATGGCATGTACAACACGGTGCCAATCGTACGTACGTATTCCGAGCAAGTCGTGGTGGTGCAAGTCGATCTGTTCGATGCCGGCAGCGGTCAGCCGGTGTGGAGCGCCAGTGCCGAAACCGCGAACAAGGGCAGTGAAATCGATCGCACCGATTCGATCCGCGAAGCTGTGGAAAAGGCCATGTCGGCGTATCCTCCCAGCTAGCCTCCTGTCGATGAGAGGCTCCCGCAGGTTCATGTCTTCAACCGGAGATAAATCATGTTCCGCCGTCTCGCTCTACTGGCCATGGCCGCGCTGCTCAGCGCTTGCGCCGCCAACCAGGTCAACCACGACTTCGATGCCAGTCGCGACTTTGCCGCCTATCGCAGCTGGAGCTGGAAAGACCCCGCCCTGCAATACCGCCCCGATGATCCACGGATCAAGAGTGACCTGACCGAACAACGCATCCGCCAGGCTGTGGCCGATCAGCTCGACCAGCGCGGTTTGCGTCCTGCGGCGGCGGGCACCAAGGGGGACTTGAGTGTGCAGACCTATTTGATCGTCGAGGATCGTCAGCAGCAGGTGACGACCAACTACGGCGGCGGTTGGGGTGGCCCGTGGAACGGCTACTGGGGCGCGCCGATGTACAACGAAACGCGCAACATCACCTACAAGGTCGCGACTATCCAGATCGACCTGCTCGACGGCAAGGACGGCAAACTGGTGTGGCGCGGCAGCGATGAGCAGATGCTCGCCAGCAGGCCGAATCCGGAGGATCGCAGCAATGCCATCCGCGAGACGGTCACGCGGATTCTGGCCAACTATCCACCGCGCTGAATCCGTTAAAAAGTGGGAGCTGCTGAGCTCCCATTTTTTTGTTCCACCATAAACTCTAATGTGGGAGCGAGCCTGCTCGCGAAAGCGGAGTGTCATTCAACTATTATTTATCTGACACGACGCCTTCGCGAGCAGGCTCGCTCCCACAGGGATGTTTGTCTGTTCGAAATGGCGCGTTGCCATTAGGCGCGTCTACACTCAGTTGCATCAATGGAGGTCACGGCAAAGGAGTGCGCCATGTCGCCTCGTTCGCATTTCAACGGCCCGGCCCGGCAACGCGGGGCAATCGGCTTGATGGCGGCGGCCACCCTCAGTCTGGCGGTGGTGATGCTGTTGCTGGTGGTCGACACCGGCCGCTTGTACATGGAACAACGCAAATTGCAGCGGGTGGTCGACAACGCCGCCCTCGAAGCCGTGAGTCGTGGCGGCAATTGCCTGCCGGGCCTGAGCGCCGCCAGTTATGCCGGGCAAAGCGTCGTGCGCAATGGCTACATTGTCGATGCCAGCAATACCCTCGCCACTACGTGTGGCACCTTGGTGACCGCCGCCACCGGCCTGCGCACATTCGCGGTGGATGCCACGCAAGCGGCGGCGGTGAAAGTCGTCGCCAGTCGAACCGTGACCACCAGTTTCGCTGGCGGCGTGCAGGCCCTGTTCAGCGGGACCCCCGTCAGTCTCAACACCACGCTCAATGCCTCGGCGGTGGCTGCCAAACCGCAGCCGACGGTGGCCCAACTGAATATTCGCAGCACCCTGGCCAGCATCGATACGGCCCAGTCGAACATCCTCAATCCGCTGTTTTCCGGGCTGCTCGGCGGTAACGTCAACCTCACGGCGCTGGGTTGGGATGGTCTGCTGAACACTGACATCAACCTGCTCAAATACCTTGATCAACTGGCGATCAATCTCAACGTCGCGGCGGGCAACTACACGCAGTTGCTCAATACCCAAGCGACCGTGACGCAACTGATTCAGGCGGCGGCGACGGTGGTGCAACTCAATGGCGCGACTGCCCAGGTGATCACCGCGCTGGGCCAGTTACAGGTAGCGGCGATCAATGCGGCGCCGGTCAAACTGGGCGACATCCTGCAATTGCAGACCGGCACCACGGCGGCGGGGCTGGACGCCAATCTGCAACTGCTGCAACTGATTCAGGGCGTGGTGCAACTGGCCAACAGCAAGAGTGCGGTGGCGGCGACGTTGCCGATCAGCGTGCTGGGGCTGGCGAATGTCACGGTGCGGGTGAAGGTGATTGAGCCGCCGCAGTTTTCTGCGATTGGCGATCCGGCGCGGGCCAAGGCGAATCCGTTGGGGCCGGATCGGATTTATGTCCGAACCGCGCAGATTCGTACGATGCTGTCGGTGAACTTGCCGGTGCTGTCCGGGGTGACCGGGCTGGCCAATGCGGTTGTCGGGCTGGTCGGGACATTGACCTCTACGGTCAATGAACTGCTGCATCTGAATCTGGTGGCGGTACTGAGTTCGGTTATCTGCATCGGCTGCCAGCAGTTGGATCCTCTGCTCCTGCCGTCGCCGAGAATCGACATCAGTCTGGATGCCGGCGGCGCTAAAAGTTATCTCACCGATTACAGCTGCCCGACGGACACGACCGGCACCAAGAGCCTGACCGCACACACCGTCACCTCGATTGCCGATCTCAAACTCGGCAATATCGACGCCACCAATGCGTTTTCATCCGCTGCCGAGCCGACGGTCGCGCCGCTGGCGCTGATCGATTTGGGGATTGCCACGTGCTACAGGGTCGCCGGGCTCGGCAGTTGTGATCCGCACTCTCATATTACCTATGGCGCTGGTGGCATCGCGATCATGCTCGACACGTCGGTCGCGCAAAGCTCCCAGGACCTGCTGTTTTCCAGCGGTACGCCGTTCACCACGCCGGCCAACCTCAAATTGCCACCGAGTATCCAGTCGGCGGCTCCGACCAATAATATCGTCGGCAGCCTCAGCAACACGCTGGCGGGGATCAATCTGATTGTTTACAAACCGCAGAGCGGTAACCCGTTTGGCGCCATTGTCACGGACGTTGCTTCGCTGATCAGTGATGTCACCAGTAAATTGCTGCCAGTCGTGACCAACCTGATCAGCCCGTTGCTCGACCCGCTGCTGAACAACCTGCTCAAAGGTCTGGGCATCAATCTGATGGACGTCGACGTCGGCGCCAACATGACTTGCGGCCAGACCGGCAAGGCTTATCTGGTGATCTAGGCATCAGGGGCAATCGGCAGCTCGATGCAGAACCGCGCACCCTCCGCCGAATTGCGCACGCTCAACTCGCCGCCCATGTTGTCGATGATGCCGTAGCTCACCGACAGCCCCAGCCCGGTGCCGACGCCGATGGGTTTGGTGGTGAAAAACGGCTCGAAAATCCGCTCCAGCAAACGCGGATCGATGCCGCCCCCGTTGTCCTCGACCCACAGTCGCACATGCTGCTCATCACGTTCAGCGTAGATTGAGATCCACGGTTTGAAGCTTGAGTCCTTCTCGCGTTTGCTCAGTAACGCATCCCGCGCGTTGACCATCAGGTTGATCAACACCTGCTCAAGCTGATCGACGTAGCCACGCACTTGCACCTCGAACCCTGTCTCGCTGATGCGCAAGTCTACGCCTTTACCGCGCATGCCTTCGGCCAGCAGCGACAGCGTGCCTTCGATGGCCGAGGCGGGGTTGAACAGTTGCTGCTCGATCTCCGAACGTCGACCGAATACGCGCATGTGATCGACGACTTTCGCTGCCCGCTGCACCTGCGCATCGATGCGGTTAAGTTTGTCGGTCAGGTAATCGACCTGCACATCGCCGTTGCCCAGGCGCTTGAGCACGTTGACGATGGCCATGCGCATCACGTTCAGCGGCTGATTGATTTCGTGGGCCAGGCCGGTGGCCATTTCGCCAAGGGTGGCCATTTTCGCGCTTTGCGTGAGTTGCTGCTGCGAGCGGCGCACCTCGGTGTTGTCGCGGCCTACCGCTTGCACTTCGATCAACTGGCCGTGCTCATCGAATACGCCGCGATCGGACCACACCCACCAGGCGTGTTCGCGGCCGGGCAGTTGCAGGCTGATTTCCGCGGTGCTCACCGGTTGCTCTGCGGTCAGCGAAGCGAGGCGCTGGACGAAGGCGGCACGTTGTTCGTCGGACATCCAACTGCCCAGATCGACCCCCGGCAACTCTTCCGGCGTGCATTCCAGATAGGTCGCCAACGGCCGGTTGCCAAACGTCAGAGTCAGGTCCGGGCGGTAACGACAGATCATCGCCGGTGAGTCCTCTACCAGGATCCGGTAGCGTTCTTCACTCTTTTTCACCTGTTCAGCCGCGAGGGTCGCTTCAGTGACGTCCAGCCACAAACCCACCGCCTCCACCGGCAGGCCGAGGTCATTGCGCAGCAGTTTGGCTTCATCAAGCAGCCAGTGATATTCGCCGCGTTGGTCGCGCAGTCGATAACGCGTGCGCACTGAACCTTCACGCAGCAACTGGCGGCTGCGGGCGAAATACAGGTCGCGGTCTTCAGGGTGGATCATCTCGACCAGTGCGCCGTCGCTGCAATCCACCAGGCTCCAGCCCAGCAAGGGTTGCAGGCTGGCACTGAAGAACGCCGGGATCAGCGCGCCTTCGTGGTAGTGCTGGACGTAAATCACCGCCGGCGAACTGGCGATCAGGTTGTCCAGCCGTGCATGCGCGGCGGCGGCCCGTTGTTGCTGGTTCTGGATGTCGCTGATATCGAGCATGAAACCGACCAACCGCCGTTGCGTGCCGTTGCCAATCACTTGGCCCTGCACGCGATACCACATGGGCGCCTGCTCGTTATTACCACTGTGCAGGCGCACCGATAACGTCAGGGCTTCACCGTGTTGTTGCAAGGCTTGCAGACGACTGCGCAACTCGTCGCGGTCGGCGGGATGGATCTGTGCCAGCCAGTCTTCCAGCGCTAATCCGCCAGGGTTGACGTTCAGGGCCGCCGCCAGCGCGGGGGCCAGTTGAATGTGGGCGTCGCCTGCCAAAATCTCCCACCAGCCGGTGCCGAGCAGGGTTTGCAGCGCTTCGATCCGTTCCAGTTGCAGGTGATGTTGCTGTTCGCGCAGGCGCCCGAGCAACGGCCCGGCCAGCGCGGCGAGCAGCGCTATCCAGTCGCGCTCGGTCAGGTAGGGCGCGGCGCTATCCACGGGATAAAAACCGCAGAGCAGCCAGGCCACCACGCCGCGTTCATCGCTGTACGGCACGGCGAAACCTTCGGCATTGCCAAACAGAGCCTGCACCCGTGAATGTTCGTCGAGACCATGGTGCGCGCCGACACGCTGTGGCGCGGCGCCGTTGAGGCTGTCCAGGGGCGTGCCGAGACGTTGCTCGTCATGCCACAAGGTTGGCGCATCGTGGGCGCGATACTGGCGATAAATCTGCCAGTCCTGTGCCTCATCATCGAGCAAGGCCAGTGCCAGACAAGGGATATGCCAGCGCTGGGCAATCACCTGCAGTTGTTCGCTGACGATCACCGGCAATCGCAGCTGGCTGCACGCGCGCAGCTGTTCGCTGATCTGCCCGGCCATCAATTGGCAGGCGTCACGGTGGCGCGATTGCTGGCGTTCGATTAACAGGTCGGCGATGTCGATCAACTGCATCAACCAGCCTTCGCCCTGCGGCTGGACCCAGCCACGCACGTGCAAGGGCTGCTCGCCCAAGCCCGAAAAGTCGAGATCGAGCAGTAGCCCTTGCCACTCCCTCGGCCGACCTTCGATGGTCAATGTGCTGTGCGGCAACAGATAGGCACTCAGTGGCAAGGGCTGATTGTGGGGTTTGTGCTGCGCCAGCAGATGACGTAACGGGCCAGCGATGTGCAGCACGCCAGCGTCGTCGTTCAGGTACAGGTGCAAGCCTGTTGCGGGTGAGCCGAGTGGGTCGGGCAACTCGTGGGCGGCGGGCGGTGTGCGTTTGAGCAGGCGCCCGAAGAGCTTGTCCCCCGAGGTCAAAATTGCAGACTCGAGGTGGCGGTCAGGTAGGGCGGCAGATTGGGCACTGTGCCGATGCCCGGCAGCACCAGAAACGGCATGACCTGATTGAGTTTGCTGACCGGATAATTCACTTGCACCGTCAGCAGGCCCGAAGCGCTGTATTGGACGCTGGTATCAACGCCGATCACCAGGTTGAAGATCGGCCGGATCCACGACAATTGCTGGGTCAGGGTGGCGTTAGCGGTGTTGATCACCACCGTTGAATAATTAGGTGTGTTGGGGTCGACCGCGACGCTGCGGCGCACCGCTTCGGACGTGGCCTGATTGAACGATTGCATCATCACCAACGGCAGGCTGTAGCTGACCAGACCGTAGAACACGGCGAAAAAGACGATGAACACCAAGGCGAACTCGATCGCCACCGCACCTTTTTGCGACTTCCGAAAGCCGGTTTTCATGAGTGCGTCTACCCTGACTGTCACTGCGTAGTATCAGCATAGAATCATTCAGCAAAAACGGACGGTTTTTACCGGATGCACAGTTTTGTCCTCCTGATATGGCTGGTGTTGTGCGCGGCGCAAGACGCCCGCCAGCGCCGCATTGCCAATGCTCTGACCCTCGGCGTTGCCGCGCTGGCGCTGATCTGGCTGTTGTCGACCGGCAGCACCTGGCTGGGCGCGGAAGCGGCGCAGGGTGGTTGGGCTTGCGTGATTGCGCTGGCACTGACCCTGCCGGGTTTTTTCATGGGCCGCATGGGCGCCGGCGATGTGAAATTAATGACAGCTCTGGGGCTTGCGACGAACGGTCTGTTCATTCTTGGCGTATTTATTGGCGCAGGATTCGCCAGCGTGGTCTGGATGCTGCTGGCGCCAAGAGTCTGGCTTCATATGAGTCAAGGGCTTAGAGAACGTCTGCGATATATGGGGCCATCTATGTCAAAAAAGCTGCCATTTGCTCCGTTTGTGCTGGTTGGGACGCTACTGGTTCTGTTTTGGATCCATTAGTCGCCAAGCGCCACTAGTCCTATGTACATAGTCGGAAAGTACGTCTACTTTCAAAGGAACTGGTTATACAGCCAAAGGCTGGCAGTACAGGAATGGTCAGCTTTGGCCTGGGACATGGAGTAGCGCGTGAACAAGCTTACGTCTGCGGTAAAAGTCCTCGTGGTCGACGATCAGCCGTTGATTGTGGAGGAATTGTGCGAGTTTCTTGAAAGCAGCGGTTATCGCTGTGTGCCGTGTGAGTCCAGTCAGCAGGCGATTGAGCGTTTCAGTGAGGACGCGGAAATCGGTCTGGTGTTGAGTGATCTGCACATGCCGGACATGGATGGCATTCAGTTGATCCAGGCGTTGCAGCGGCTGGCGGGCAAGCATCGGGCGTTCGAGGCGATCATGCTCACTGGCCGTGCTGACAAGCAGGATGTGATCAAGGCGTTGCGCGCAGGGATTGCCGATTATTATCAGAAGCCGATTGATCTGGAGGAGTTGCTCGAAGGGGTGCAGCGTCAGGAGTTGGCTTTGCAGGAGCGGCAGAAGAATCTGCAACTGGGGCATTTGAATCAGAAGTTGCAGTATTTGTCTGAGTCGATTGATGACCTGTATCAGGATCTGGACAAGGTGCGGCGCAATCCTTCGACGGTGGCTCGCGATGTGTCGGGTGGTGAGTCTGCCGAGGCTGAGGCGCAGGAGATGCCGGCGATTTTCAGTCAGTTGTCGCCGCGGCAGCTGGATGTGGCGCGGTTGGTGGGCAAGGGGCAGACCAATTACCAGATTGCCTGTGAGTTGGGGATTACCGAGAACACGGTGAAGCTTTATGTTTCGCAGGTGTTGCGGTTGACGCATATGCATAATCGGACGCAGTTGGCCTTGGCTCTGTCGCCGAGTGCTTCTGCTTCTCGGCAGTGGGTTACGGCGCATTGACTTGGCGGCCTTTGGGCCGACCATGCTCTTGGGGTTTTGGGTGAATATCCGTTGCTGCGGGTGTTGCCGCTGGCGGTTCCGCTCTTACAGCGGGTCACTTTTTCAGACGCCAAAAAGTAACCA